>CAYNVK010000015.1:0-17370 GCA_964400395.1 uncultured Lentimicrobiaceae bacterium
AACATGGGAGCAATGGTCAGCCCCTGCATGTTGCCCTCAATTTTAAGCGATACAAAATCGTTGTGTTTTATACGCAGGTTTTGAAGTTCGATAAAACTGTTCAGGTATTCAATTTCTTTTTCGAGCGGCACATTGGCTGAAGCCGAGTCGTAAAGCATATACCGCATGATGGATGATAATTTCATCACGGCTTCGGGCGCATCGTCCGATTTACGGTAAACCAGCGAATAGATATTATTGAGGGTGTTAAAAAGGAAATGGGGATTAACCTGCGAACGCATCAGCGCGAGCTCGCTTGCCTGCTGCTGGTTTACAAGGGCATCCCTGAGTTTTTGTGCTTCGAACCAGTTTATCATAAACCTGATGAGAATGGCGTAAATCCCGATGATGATAACCATCCTCAGGTTGTTCCACATATACGCTGTTTTAAACATCATTTCTTTATCCGGAACCTGTATCATCGATTTCCAGATGAAATGCTCAGCCAATGCCCTGAAGGCGGTAATTGTAATGATAACAGCCAGCCCGATGCCAAGGGCTAAAATTCTTTTATTGATTTTGAGCAGCCTTGGGAATAACAGGTAAACCGGGTAAAAACTGATGATATTGAGCAGGGTCGAAATAAAAACATCTTTCAGGTATTTGTTGCCGGAAAGCAAAACCGGGTCGAGTTGCCCTATGTACAGGGGGAAGAGGTTTTGGTTCAGGATGTAGAACCAAAACAGCAGGTGGATGAGTATGATGTTTTTCCGTTTCATCGGTTATAACGATTTGCTTTATTAGTTTCTGTTATTCTAATTTATACAAAATAATGAAAAACAGCCCTATAACTCCTAATCAAATCGATGAACTGCTATGAATGAACGGCAAGTTGAACACATGCATCTGCCAGCAGGCAATAATCTCCGGTCAATTGAATGCACGCAAGGGTTTATATAGTATTTTCGCTTTTACCGGGAATAATTACCCTGAATTCGCTCCCCTTACCTGCTTCGCTTTCCACTTCCAGGTATCCGCCGTGTTTTTCGATAAATTCCTTGCAAAGTATTAATCCAAGCCCGGTACCAGGCTCCTGGTCAGTACCCCTGGTTTTGTGCGCAGTATCAATACTGAACAGGTATTTCAGCCTTTCGGGTGGTATTCCTATCCCGTTGTCCTTCACTGAAAAGATGCAGAAACCATCGTTTTTTGAAATCTCAACACGTACTTCTCCATTCCTGGGTGTAAATTTCAATGCATTGGTAAGCAGGTTTCGCAGTATGGTACTCATCATATTCACGTCGCCGTTTATTAACCCACATGAGGTAAATTCGGAAACAATATTTATGTTTTTACGGGCGGCCTGCACTGCAACAAGTTCAATACTTTGCTCTGCCTGGGCACAAAGATCGACAGGTTCGGGCCGGTATACGATGCTCCCGGTTTGTGTGCGGGCCCACATTAGCAGGTTCTCCAGCAATTCGTGAGCCTGTTGCGAAGAGCCTTTGATGTTTTCGAGGGTTTTCTGCAACTTAACAACATCAATTTCGTCGAGGCTGATCAGCAATACATCGGTAAGACCGATAATGGCATTGAAAGGATTTCGCAGGTCGTGGGCAATAATAGAGAAGAATTTGTCCTTTGCCGCATTCAGATCGTTAAGTTCCTCATTCTTTTTTAAAATTTCTGATTTCTGTTTTTCTATCAGCTGTGTTCGGATGCTTACTTTTTCCTCAAGGATTTTCTTTTCTTTCAGATGTTTACGCTCACGCATTTTAACATACAATAAAACCAGGAAAGCTGCCAGCAAAAGATAGCCGGCATAGGCAATTTTACTCCTCCACCAGGGCGGAAAAACCGTGATCGACAGGCTGACGCCTTTGGGGTTCCAGCGCCCGTCGTTATTACAGCCTTTAATATGAAGTATGTACTTGCCGGGTGAAAGTTTGGTAAAAGCTATAAAATTCCGGGTTCCGATATCGTTCCAGTCGTCATCAACACCTTCGAGCTTATAGGCATAGCGGTTTTTGGAAGGATTGGTAAATTCAAGCGCAGCAAATTCAACGGTAATTGTATTTTCGTTGAAACCGAGCACAACCGGGTTGCCGGCTTCGAGGTTGAGGTATTCCCTGCTTCCTTTTAATAATTTGTACGCTGCTGTAATGGCAATGACCGGGATATTGGGATTTTCGCCTAACGAATCGGGATAAAATGAGTTCAGCCCGTTCATTCCACCAAAAAACATTTCGCCATTTGTGGCTCTGAAATAAGCGCCCATGTTAAATTCCGGACTTTGTAAACCATCCTCAACCGAATAGGTGCGAAACTTCCCGGTGGCCGAATCGTAACGGCATAACCCGTTACCGGTGGCAAACCATAAGTTACGGCGGGAGTCTTTCTGGATACTGTAAACCAGGTTGCTGGGCACACCGGCATCGGCAGAGTAATAGCTGAATGTTCCCTTTTTCTTTGAGTACCTGTTAACGTACGAATTTGTGCCTATCCATATATCGCCCTGCATGTCCTCGCACAGCGCTGTAATAAAGTTATCCGAAAGTGCATTGCCACGGCTGTCGCCTTTGTTGAAATGACTTATTTTGCCCCGCTTCGGGTCAATTACATCAAGCCCGTTAATAGTACCAACCCAAATGGCTCCATCGCGGTCCTCCAGCAAAGCATACACCAGGTTCGAACTGATCCTGAAGCCGGGAATGGCACCTGCGTAATAATGCACCGGCATCATTCCCTCGGGCTGCATTTTGTATAAACCATCGTGCGTGGCTACCCAGTAATTAAATTCGCGATCCTGAATTATCCGGTTGATACGCAAGCCGGCAAATGAGGGCAGGCTTTTATTGTTGAAAAAAACATCGGGGCGGACAAAACGTTTCTGTTTAGGATCATACACCAAAAGTCCATCACGGGTTCCCAGCCAGATGGTGTGCTGGTGGTCGGCAAAAATGCAATGAATATAATCGTTTGGGATATGGAAATTCCCCGCAAGTTTAGATGAATAGTGCATTACCTGGCCGGTTGCACGGTTGTAAATATTCAGGCCTTGCCCCCAGTTCCCGATCCAGATCAATCCCTTATCGTCAACATAAACCGAAGCAATAACATTACCGGCCAGGTCGACGGAATAGGGTGAATCGTTTTTACGGTAGAGCCTGAAATTTCGCTTTTTGAGGTCGGTTTTGTTAATCCCTGACAAGGTTCCGATCCATAAATTATCGGAATTATCGATGGTCAGAGCAAGGTTGATATTGTGGTTGAGCCCGCTCTTCTCGGCTGAAAACCGTTCAAAGTAAATATTATTCTTCTGTTGGCGGCTCATCCGGTTCAATCCTCCGCCTTCAGTGCCGATCCACAGGTTACCTTGTTTATCCGAAACAATAGCCCTGATAAAATTATTACTCAGGGAAGCTTCATTCGCATAATCGTGAAAATAATGAACGAAACCATGAGCCCCGGCAGCCAGGTAATTCAACCCTGAGGAGGTTCCTATCCAAAGCCCCCCGTACTGATCCTGAAAGAGTGCAGTTATGTTATCGTCCGAAATACTATTCGGATCGTTTTTATCGTGTTTAAAAACTTTAAATGATGATGTAGCCGGTATAAAACGGGCAAGTCCTTTGGTTGAGGCCACCCAAATACTGCCATCCCTGTCTTCGAGCAGGGGAATATTGTTGTCCTTTGCACTTCCATCGAAGGCAAAAGGGCTGATATAATGATTGAACTTCAGGGTTTTCGGATCACATACCGATAGCACCGGGGGCATATTTATAACAATGCTGCCATTGCGCATACATTTTACATCGTAAATGCACTCGGTAGCCAGCAGCTGGAAAGGCGAAGTATACCGGATACGTTTAAAAAGCTTTTCTTTTCTGACGTATTTAACCAGTCCTCCTTTGGTGGCTATCCAGAGATTGGCTTCCTTATCTTCGTCAATACCGTTAATCCAGTTATTCGAAATTGAATTTGAATCGCCCGGATTGTATGTAAAAACCTCGAAGGTATATCCGTTAAATTTATTGAGGCCGTTTTGCGTGCCAAACCAAAGGTATCCTTTTGAGTCCTGAAAAATGCAATTTACAACACTTTGCGAAAGACCATCGCTGATCGAATAGCCGGTAAAAAAATATTGCTGGGGGCTGCCTTCAAGGCAACTCATTATAAAAAGAAGAAACAGAGTTACGCTTTTTTTCATCCCGAAAGGCCAGTTAATATTTACTGTATATTAATTCCTTTGCCCTGTGGTTTCAGCTATTCAGGTAATTTGGATAAGCCGGCTAATTATAGGTTCAAATTTACAAAACCTAAGGCGGGATTCCTATTGTTTGCAGGTAGATGTTAAAAAGGGTTATGAGATGGCTGACAAAAGACAGCGATGAAGGAATAATTTGATGCTATACCTGGGCCTGAAACCTGCTGCCTTGCTCACAAAAGGGTACTTTTTGCCAAATAAATGTTCAGCCGGATAAAGCCGGTGATTGAGGCTTACGTTTCGGAGATGTTGTAGGTAAATGGCACTATAACAGTAGCCATAGTGCCAGGATTAGGATTGCCTGGCAGGCATTCGGAATAATTAATGCTGGCCTGGGTAGCATATTTTTTACCCAGCAAATCGAGCCGCTTGCCGTTAATCTGCATACCCAAATGAGGCCTGCCCGAATTTCTCGATTGGTATTCCATCGATTTTTTGATCCCGATTCCATTATCGCGGATATTTATTACCAGCGATTTAGAAGTATACGACTGAAAACTTATTTCTATTCGTCCGGGCACATTCAGCGATGCAATACCATGCCAAATCGAATTTTCGACAATTGGCTGTATAATCATGCTGGGAATATAGATCATCTCTTCTTCCAGTACAGGATCAATTTTTATGCTGTAATCAAATTTGTTGTCGAGTCTTATTTTCTCCAGGTCGAGGTAATTTTTAAGCCTTTCAGTTTCGTCGTCCAGCAATATCATTGGGGTATTGACTGCTTTTAGGTTTTGCCTGATAAGCCTTGTAAATTCCGAAAGGTAAATTACAGCCTCATTGCTTTTATTCCTGAGCAGGTAATTCTGTATGGAGCCCAGCGAGTTAAATATGAAATGCGGATTCATCATCGATTGCAGCGCTTTTTGTTCGAGCAGCACCAGCTGATGATCGATCTCCGTTTTTTTCATTCGCTCCGTTTTTATCCTGTATATCAATAAAACAAGCAGCACACCTGCCACTACAATCACCGTTGCCCAAAATGCCGGATACTCAAACAGTGTAGGTCGTATCAGTATATCAAGCACCAGTGGTTTACTCCATTCGGAAGTAGTCCTTACCCGAAGTTTAAAGCTATACTTCCCGGGTGGCAGGTTCCGGTAAAACAGGTCAAGTTCCTGGCCCGATCCCATCGTCCAGTTTTTTTCAGCCCCTTCGAGCTTGTACGAATACGTCTTTGTGCTTGTGAGATAGCTAATACATCCAAAAGAAATCTGAATATAATTTTTGCCTTTCAGGCTTATTTCCCTGGCGGGAAGCGGGTAACTTACATTGTTAATGGTAATGGATCGTATATATGGAATAGGAGCTGGAGTAGCCTGGGCAAACATAGCCTTTTCGGGGATTACAGTCAAGCCATCGTCACTTGCAACATAAAGCGAACTGCTGTCCATAGAAATATCATTGATATTGTTAAATCCAAGATTCAGCTGATTTATGCTCACGGGTTTCCCACTTACGGCATTCAGCGGATTATAGCACACAAATATTTCTTTTAGGGTCGATAAGTACAATTTTGAATCTTTATACAAGGCCTGCTTAACCTGTAAATCAATAGGCGAACTGAAGGCTTTGGTGAGATTATAGAATTTCCCCCTCACTAAAAGAAAGAGGCTATCGCCATCAATATTCAATAACTCGGTGGTATCATTAATGACCAAATGGCTCGAAATTACATATCCATCAAACCGGTTTAAAGCCGGGTATGGCTTCAGGCTGTTCTTTGAATAGATGTAATTTTGCCTGGCATTAATTATCAATTCGTTGCGCGCATTAAAGTAAGCATTGTTAATTCGTTCATTAAATTCGGTATACTCAACATTAAACAATGGTTTGGCCGAAAGTGTAGATAAAATCCTGTTCTGATCGAACATAATTGTCAGCAGGCCTGACCGGTCATCAATAATTTTTTTCAACTGTAATGAGTCCAGAATTTTTCTATCAGAATTTACTGTCTTTGATACATTGTTCAATCTGATATTTTCAAACAGGCATATGCTCTTACTTTTTTCTCCCAACAACAAAGTTTTATTTTTAAACAAGTGGATAATATCAACCTGTTGCAGTGATTTTGGAACGTTTAATTTGTAAAATGTTTTATCGGCTGAATATAAATAGACCATATTGTTACCCAAACAACCCAGGCCCATACCCGGGAATTCATATAACTTTTTAATGCCTGAATTATTAAATATGCTTCGGTCGTAATGAGTCTGGGTTAAAATATCATGATTGATTTCGTAAATACCATCGGACTGCGTACTTACCCAGATGTTACGCTCATGATCCTGAAGAAGTCCGTGTGCATTCTTGATATCGAAATGCCGAATTAATTTATCTCCTTTTAGGCAAAAAACCCCCTCATCTAACGCGGCTATCCATAAATAACCTTCAGAATCTTCTATAATACTCCTAACTTGCTGTGCGTCTCCATTGATTGGAATTATTACTTTTCTTCGATCGTTCGTAAAGTTGACTATCCCATCTGAATAATTATATGGCAATACATAAAACGAATTATTTCTTCCAGGGAAAACATACCTTGCCCTCCATGTTTTATCAATGATGCGTATTAATCCATTATGAATATTTTCACTGTAAATCCCATAGCTAGTCCATATCTCCCATTCTGTAGAAGATGTTTTGTTCAAAAAGCATACTCTTGGATTAAGTTGTGTTCCCCGAGAATATGCTGCATTAAAATTTAATAATAGAGAATCTTTTATAACCTTGTTTTTTAGATCAAGAATAAAAACTTCTCTTTGGTAATTATAAAAATAGATTCTCTTTGATGAATCCGTAAAAAAATCGATAATAAACCCTTTCCCGACCAGCTGTTTTAAAAAAGGCGCATTTTCCTCATTATAAATCTTATCCTGGTAAAAATAATTCACCGTAGCGTTATAGTTAAAAAACCATATCCTCCCCTGCTCATCTTCTTTAATGCGAACCACATCGTTGCTGCTGAGTCCGTCTTTTTTTCGGTAACTGGTAAATGTCGACCCATCGAACTTTATAACTCCGGCATCAGAGGTAAACCATAAAAATTTATGGCTGTCCTGACACATCTGGTAAATGGTGTTGGTAGGCAGGCCATCAATAGAGGTATAATGCCTGATAAACGGATTTTGAGCCAGAACACCGGCTCCGCTTAAAAGAAAAACAGAAAGGAAGATATAGATCCGGAGCTGGTTCAACTTAAAGGCTTGTATTGGAGATATAATTTATTCGATCACGGAGTTCCAACACTTTACGCCTCGAAATTATAAGGTTCGCGCCATTTTTCATTTCAACAGTACTTCCCTGGTAACTGGAATAACCCAACAAAAAATTGATGTTGATGATTACGGACTTGTGTGTCCTGAAAAACCTGTCGTCGAGTATTTTTTCAAATTCGCCCAGGGTACGCGTGGCAATAATGCGTTTACCATCGGCCAGGTATAGTGTTGTGTAATTACTGTCTGCTTCCAGGTAAATTATCTCATCAGTATTCACGATGCGGAAACCAAATTGCTCAGCAACCGTAATTCTGGTTACATGATTGTTCTTCGATTGTATATTCTCCTGCAGGTTATCAAGGGATTGATTAAATACAGTCTGAATCTCCGAATGATTGCGCCTCAATTCCTGGTTTCGGATGGCCTTGGCAACAGCTTCTTTTAATTCGACAGGATGTATCGGCTTCAACAGGTAATCGATTGCATTGGCCTTCAGGGCACGTAAGGCATGCTCCTGGTGCGCGGTGGCAAAAATAATCCCGTAGTCCTTGTTGGAAATTGAACGCAGGAAAGCAAAACCATCCTCACGCGGCATTGAAATATCCAGGAAAATAAAATCAACTTCGTTCGCTTCCAGCAACTTTCTGCCTTCGCTGGCCGAATCGGCGGTACCGCAAACTCTTATTTCGGGACAATACTGTTCCAGCAAAGTGGTTAATGCTTCCCGAATATTCTTCTCATCATCAATTATAATGGCAGTAAATTCTTTCATGAGCGTAAGCTAATTACGGGAGTTTAAAATCTGTTCTCAACAGCCGCAGTGATTACGGTAATTATATTTTGTTTCATCTGTTGCTTGCAAAAGTGCTTTTTTCAAAAACAAATTTACAACAAATAGAATGTCTTTCTCAAGCATTCCATATTAATCGCAAAGGTCCAAAAAAATTAATGCTCCTGAATGTTTATGCGTTATCAGGTGGTTTCGAAAAATCGAACGTGGGGTTAATGGATCCTTCAATGCAAAAAAAACGGCTGTTCTTTGAGGAACAGCCGCAGAATACGTAATATCTAAATAGGTGGATAGTGGAAGAAATCTTAAAAACAGCGGCAAATTTATATCGCGTAATAAAAAAAATGTACGCGATTGAGTGAATGGTATGTTTTAGTTAGTGAAGTGACATAAAAAGGAGATTATCGGTAAATTTCATACACATTTTTACTTCAGGAATTGGTATGCAGGTAATGGTTTAACCGCTCCCTGCAATTACAAACAAACCCATTTCCGAAGGACATGCTGTAGGGGCAATGCATATTCTGATCATACTTTACAAAAAGTACACTGTCGTTTATTTGGGTAACCACACCGCATACCGGTTTTCCGGAACACTGCGAGCATAACTCCTGCTTTTTTGCACAAGTGCTATGTAAATCATCTTCTGTACAATTAACCATGGGTTCAGTACTTGGTTAGCATGCCCGATTTTACCGTCAACTTATCGGCATCAGGCCCGCTGTTAAACTTTACCCAAAATAATTGAAAATCCATCAAAATACATACTTTGATTGAGTGAATGGTAGCTTTGATTGAGCCAACGGTAATCCTGCCTCAGATTCTACATACATTTTCGGTCTTGAAAAATAGGCATGACTATTGTTTTTGATAATCCGTTGTTATTTTTTCTCACAACCATTTTCAAATTTCTAATTTTGCATCGAAAAATATTCTCCTCACCATGCCTGTAATCAATCTGGCTTCATGCACACGTTGTTTAAAATGTGTAAAAGACTGCCCATCCAATGCCATTACTATTGAAACCGGTATTATAGCCGAAACCTGCATTCATTGCGGACATTGTGTTGCCATATGCCCCGAAACTGCTGTTTCGCCCGACTCTGGCAGCATTTTCCCACTTCGCCCAAACCCGGTGAGCGCTGATCACTTTCGTGAATTGTCGGCCGGAATCCGAACCTGCCGTAGTTTCCTTTCGAAAGAAATACCGGAAGAAATTTTATTACAACTGGTTGATAACATGAAACATTATCCTTCGGCCAGCAATGCTAGGCCTTTGCAGGTAACCATTGTTCGCAGCAGCGAAAAAATGAAACTCCTTAACACAATGACAGAGTCTTCGTTACTGCGCATGTTTTCATTCATTACTTCTCCGCTGGTAAGCCCGCTCATCAGGCTTTTTGCTCCGTCAATCAGCATCAGTAAGTTACAGCGTTACAAAAAATCGTTTCTCGAAAAACGAAAATCCAACGATTCGCTTATCTGTCATCATGCCCCTGCAGCATTGCTTTTTCATGGTGCGGTTACTAAAACCGGAATGCCTGAAGCCGATGCCAATATATGGGCAACATACACTTCTATTTTTGCAAACACGCTTGGATTAGGTACCTGTTTCAATGGTTTTATTGTGAAAGCCATGGGCAAAAACAGCAAACAAAACCCGTTCTTCGGGATACCGGCAAAACACAAGGTTTATGCGGCCTTGCTTATTGGCTATCCAAAGGTGAAGTATGTAAATGAATGTTCACGTAAAAGCCCGGAAGTAACGATGATATAAAAATGCAACCTCTTCGATGCAGATAATAACTGCACAACTTTTTCAATAAACCATTTATCATTAGCAAAAGAGGTGTCGAAGGAAAGCCTTCAACACCTCTGATAATGTAATTTTAATTTATTTTATCCGGCTGATGGTGCCTTAAGTGTTCATCTCTTTCTGAAGCCTGTCGGCCAACAGCGGAATTATTTTGTTTACGTCTCCCACAATACCCAGGTCGGCCACCTGGAAAATGGGTGCATATTTATCCTTATTCACTGCAATAATGTAACCGCTTTCTTCCATTCCTGCCAGGTGCTGTATGGCCCCTGAAATGCCACAGGCAATATACAGATCGGGGCGTACCGTTTTGCCGGTTTGTCCAACCTGCCGCTCGTGCGATATTACGCCGGCATCAACCATGGCGCGCGATGCCGATACTTCAGCTCCCAGCACATGGGCCAGTTGTTTCAGTTTTTCAAAATTTTCGGTTGAGTTCACTCCCCGCCCACCGGATACTAATATTTTGGCATCGGCTATATCGAGCAATCCTTTATCTGCTTTTACCTGTTCGATCAGTTTCACCCTGAACTTCGAAATATCAAAATCAACTTTCAATATTTCAACTTCGCCTTTACGGCTATCATCACGATCGGCCTTTTGCATTACTCCGGGGCGCACGGTCGTCATTTGCGGCCGGTGTTCTTTGCTCACAATGGTAGCCATAAGGTTACCCCCAAAAGCCGGGCGGGTCATCAGTAGTTCACCTTCTTCTCCAATTTCGAGCCGGGTACAATCGGCGGTAAGCCCTGTTGTAACCCTGGCTGATAACCTGGGACCCAGGTCGCGGCCAATGGTTGTGGCACCAATCAACATAACAGATGGCTTATACTGTTTAATTACACCGGCTAAGGCCTGCGTGTAAGGTTCGGTGAGGTAATCGGCCAGCACTGCATCATCAACCACTATTACTTTGTCCGCACCATAAGCAATCAACTCATTTGCCTGATCAGTAACCTGGTAACCTGCCAGTATGGCAACCACCTGCTGGGCTGTAACTGTTGCCAGATCGCGGGCTTTGCCCAGCAGTTCGAGGGCAATGCCCTGTATTTTACCGCCGCGTTGCTCCGCAAAAACATAAATATCTTTATATGCTGAATTATCCATTTTTGTTGTTTTAAAAATTAAACCCTTAGCCTTAAATCAGGAACTTCTGTTTCAACCTGCTGATGATTATTCCAACGGCTTCATCGGCATCTACTTCAAACTGTTCGCCGGCGCCTTTCACCCCTTTTGTAAAAGCCTTGTGCACCCTGGTCGGGGAGCCTTTGAGGCCGAGTTTCGACTCATCAACCGATATATTTTCGAAACTCCAGGTTTCTACTTCCCGGTCATAGGCCTGAACAATTCCTTTTACCGGCATATACCTGGCCTGGTATGCTGATGCCAGCACTGTAACCATGCAGGGCATTTCGGTTTCGAGCACCTGGTAGCCTTCTTCGGTTTGCCGGCGAATGGTGAGGGTTTTATCTCCGTCATATTTCAGGTCTTCGAGGTAAGTAACCTGTGGTATGTCGAGCAGTTCCGCAATCTGCGGGCCAACCTGGGCAGTATCGCCATCAATAGCCTGCCGACCGGCAATAATAAGGTCGAACTCCAGGTTACGCAAAGCGCCGGCCAGGGCATTTGAGGTAGCCAGCGTATCGGCGCCGGCAAATTTACGGTCGGTTAATAAAATGGCCCGATCAACACCCAGCGCCAGCGCCTCCCGAAGTATGGCATCGGCCTGGGGTGGTCCCATGGTAATAATTGTAACATGGGCATCAAACTGCTCCTTGAGCTGAAGGGCAAGTTCAAGCCCTCCTTTGTCGTCGGGGTTCATGATGCTTGGAACCCCGTCGCGGATCAGCGTACCGGTTTGCGGATTTATTTTTATTTCGGTGGTGTCCGGAACCTGTTTTGCACAAACTATAATTTTCATTTCTCGTACTTTAGTTTTTGGTGATCGCCAGTATTTGCAGTTAACCTGAATAGTATTCCGCATGAACCTCATAATGGATTCCGGAAATAATATTTATTAGTCGGCAAATTGAACCTTTATTGGATCATGGCTTTCAATAATCGGTTTATTATTTAAACAAACTGGCTGAAATAACCATACGCTGCACCTCCGATGTGCCTTCGTATATTTCGGTAATCTTAGCATCGCGCATCATGCGCTCAACGGGGTAATCGCGCGTATAACCATACCCGCCATGAAACTGAATTGCCTTGGATGTAACCTCCATGGCTGTTTCGGATGCAAAAAGTTTTGCCATAGCTGCATCCACCGAATAGGGTAAGCCATTTTCCTTTTTAAAAGCTGCATTCCGCACCAACAGCCGGGCGGCCTGAATTTTTGTTTCAAGCTCGGCAAGCTGAAACTGCGTGTTCTGGTAATTGCTGATTGACTTACCGAACTGCTTGCGCTCTTTGGTGTATTTGATGGTTTCGTCCATGGCGCCCTGGGCTATGCCTAAAGCCTGGGCTGCAATGCCAATACGACCGCCATCGAGGGTTTTCATGGCTAGCCCGAAACCTCCGCCAACTTTACCCAGCAAATTCGATTTGGGGATACGGCAGTTGTTAAAAATCAGTTCGCAGGTGGCTGAGCCACGGATACCCAGTTTTTTCTCTTTTTTGCCGATGCTGAATCCCGGCGTATCCTTTTCGACAATAAATGCCGAAATACCGCGTGTGCCCTGCGACTTATCCGTCATGGCAATGATGATATACAGCGAAGCATAAACGGCATTGGTAATAAATATTTTAGTGCCATTCAGTATCCACGTATCGCCATCGTCGACAGCAAAGGTTTGCTGGGCCGAAGCATCAGTTCCGGCATTGGGTTCGGTAAGCCCGAAAGCACCTATCCATTCGCCCGAGGCCAGCTTTGGCAGGTATTTCATTTTTTGTTCTTCGGTGCCCATCTCCAGGATCGGGGCAGCACAAAGTGAAGTATGTGCCGATAAAATTACACCTGTGGTAGCACACACCCGCGAAAGCTCTTCAACGGCCATGGAATAAAGCTGGTTGGTTCCGCCGGCACCACCATATTTTACGGGCACAGGAATGCCCATAAGCCCGAGTTTGCCCATTTTTTCGACAGTTTCGTGTGGAAAGCGCTCCTGCTCATCCACTTCTGCTGCCAAAGGCTTAACCTCTTTCTCAGCGAATTTCCTGATCATCTGCAGAAAGAGCGTTTCGGTTTTCGTTAAATTGAAATCCATTCTGGTTATTTTTTTGAGTTTATTTATCCTTAATCTGTGATGCCAACTCCCCCGGGCAATTTAATTTTTTGTGGCTGCAACTGGTTATTGCATGATAATTCAAAAGTCATGAAAGCGTTGATTTGGGATGGCAAAATTAAATATTTCTGTTGTTATTCAATAAACAATCAGGAAATTAAATTATTAATAATCTGACATTTATGAAGCTTTTTACATATATATTTGATGTGCAGGTATAAAGCACTATAAATGAGCATAACAGATGAAATAAGATTCGCCGGCTGACCCGTATCCACCTATACAAATCTAAAATCCCGGAACACGCCATTGCCTTTTCGGGGCAAAAAGTATGTTTCGGGATTTTAATTTAAGCCGGTAGAAGTGGGAACTACCGCTTTACATTTTTTTCAGGATGATGGCTGTACCCATACCACCGCCTATGCAAAGCGAAGCCATACCATATTGCTTGTTATTGTGTATCATTTCGTGCACCAGGCTAACGGTAATCCGGTTACCTGAGGCGCCAATGGGATGACCCAGCGCTATGGCACCACCGTTCAGGTTGCAATGGGTGTTGAACCATTCGGGATCAAGCTGATGATCTTCGCACAACTGGCTGATAACACCCAGCGATTGTGCAGCAAAGGCTTCGTTGAGTTCAACCACATCCATGTCGGCAAGTTTCATGCCGGCTTTTTTAAGTGCGTTTGCAATGGCAGGCACAGGGCCCATGCCCATAATGGAGGGATCAACACCGCCCTGGCCAACGGATACAATTTCGGCCAACGGAGAAAGATTGTATTTTTTAACAGCCTCTTCCGATGCTACCAGCACAAAGGATGCGCCATCGTTAATTCCCGATGCATTGCCTGCCGTTACGCTACCATCCTTCTTAAATGCAGGACGGAGCGAAGCCAGTTTTTCGGGTGTAGTGGACCTGTTTACAAACTCATCGGTATCGAAAACAATTGTTTCCTTTTTAGTTACAATTTCAACCGGCACAATTTCGTCCTTAAACCTTCCATTATCAATGGCCTCAATGGCTTTGCGCTGCGATCCGTAAGTAAAAGCATCCTGTTGTTCGCGGCTGATCTGGTATTTGGCAGCAATATTTTCGGCTGTAATGCCCATGTGTACGTTTTCGAAAGCATCTGTCAGCCCATCGAGAACCATATGGTCAACGGCTTTAAAGTCGCCCATTTTAATACCATTGCGCATTGAGCCCGGAAGCAGGTAGCATGATGCCGACATGTTTTCGGTACCACCGGCAAGGATCAGGTTAGCTTCGCCGGCTTTAATATTTGTGTAAGCGTTCAGAATGGCTTTCATTCCACTGCCACAAATCATGTTAATGCCGTAAGCCGGAACTTCGCTGGGAACACCAGCCCTGATGGAAGCCTGGCGGGCAACGCCCTGGCCCTGGCCGGCCGAGAGGATATTTCCAACAACCACTTCATCGAGGTTAGCCGGGTTAATACCTGTTTCGGAAATAATATTTTTAATAACCAATGAAGCCATTTCGGCAGCCGTTACTCCTGCAAGGGAGCCTCCAAACTTACCTATGGCAGTTCTTTTGGCGGCAACAATATATACTTTGTTCATTATATGGGGTTTAAAAGAGTTTAGAATTATTTCGATCAGGAAAGACTAACTTGTTTCATATCTGTAAGCTCTTCCGAAATAAGAAGCGTGGCCTCGGTTTGGGCCTGTATTTCCTCAACGGTGAACAATGGATTTATTTCGGTGAGTATTATCCCTTCGGGCGAAACTTCCATAACGCCCATTTCGGTGATGATCATATTTACCTGGCCGGCAGCTGTTAGCGGAAGCGTGCACGATTTAAGGATTTTCTTTTCGCCATTGGCCGTATGTTCCATGGCTATGATTACCTTGCGCGAACCCACCAGCAAGTCCATGGCACCGCCCATACCCGGGGTTTTTTTGCCTGGTATCATCCAGTTGGCGAGGTTTCCTTTTTCGTCGACCTGCAAAGCGCCCAGCACGGTAACATCAACATGTCCGCCACGGATTACGGCAAAAGAGGTAGCACTGTCGAAACTCGAAGCACCCGGCAAAGCGGTAATAAAACCACCACCGGCATTAAGCAGGCAGGTATCTTCCTGACCAGGCTCCGGGGATGGTCCCATACCCAGCAGTCCGTTTTCTGACTGCAGCGTTACTTTTACATTGGCAGGCAGGTAATTGGGAACAAGTGTAGGCAATCCAATGCCAAGGTTTACCACATTCCCGTTATGCATTTCGAGTGCAACACGCCGTGCAATCACTTCTCTGATTAATTTTTTGTCCATCGAAATATTATTTATCCGTTAAGTCTCTTGTTAAGTTCCTGGGCAATATACGAAGCCACGTGATTGGCATACGAGTTCATGGAGAAACCGGCATCGTAGCCAAGTTCCTTAGCCAGTTCGTGCGAAATGCGCGGCCCGCCGCAAATAAGGATTACTTTGCTTCGAAGTCCTTCGGCTTCGAGCATCTCCACCAGCTCGGTAAGGTTTTGAATATGTACATCCTTTTGGGTTACTGTTTGCGATACTAACAAAGCATCGGCTTTCATTTCGATGGCCTTAGCAATAAACTCTTCGTTTGGCACCTGGCTGCCCATGTTAAGGGCCTCGAACATTTCGTAACGCTCAATGCCGTAATGACCGGCGTAACCTTTCATATTCATAATGGCATCAATACCCACCGTATGAGCATCGGTTCCGGTACTGGCACCTACAACTACTATTTTGCGGCCTATATGCTCGCGGATAAAAGTGTCGGTTTCGTCCATATCCCAAACAGTTGAATCAACTTTAGGAACATGAATAGTAGTAAAATCGACTGTATGCGCACAGCTACCGTAACAATTGAAAAAGGTAAAACCAGGGGTGAGCTCCTTGTAAAAAACAACCTGCGGATTTTCAAATCCCATTTTTTTCATCAGCAGTTTGGCAGCTTCTATGGCTTCGTCGTTACAGGGAACAGGGAGTGTAAAACTAATCTGAGTTTTACCATCGTTCATGGTATCGCCGTAAGGTTTTATTCTGGTCAGGTCGAGCGTTTGATCAAAATCATTCCGCTCCATTGAATATAATCCGCCACTCATTATTCGTGTCCTCCTTTCATAATTGCAATAAACGGGTTCTGATAATTTTTTCCTTTTTCGACCACGCCGGCAAGGCCTTTACCCCCGTTGCGCGGCCGTTTTACATCGCCGAACATACCTTTTTCGAGCGATGAGAAAAGTCCCTCGTGGCTGATTTTGCCCAGGATTTCGAGCGCTTCGTCAAGTACCTGCTTTGCCCGGTTGCAGACAATTCCATCCTTTTTAAATTCCATTTCGTTGCCTATATCCTTCATGTTATTGAAGATATAACGTGCATTTTCAATGGCCAGGTAGCGATCGGACATAAACGGGGTGTGAACAGCTTCGGTAATCATGCCGAGTAACTGCAAACCCTGGCCGGTCCAAATGGCGATCTGGTTAAACAATGCATTCTGAATCTGTCCTTTAAATATATTGCCAGTCATAAATTTGGTGGGAGGCATATATTTTAAAGGTGCTTTTGGAAATATCTCGCGGGTCATCTGCGCCTGTGCCAGTTCGTACAGGAAACCATTTTCCATATCCGGATGCATTTCGAAAGCATGACCCAGGCCCATTTGTTCTTCGGGGATGCCGGCAAGCAAGGCCAGCTGCTCATTGATCAGGTCGGAGGCAAGCACGGTACGGGCTTCTTCGTATGCATCGGCTGTAGTCAGGTAATTATCTTCACCCGTATTGATTATAACTCCTGCAAAGCCATTGATCACCCGCGAAAAGTACTGGTCGATCATGGTGCGTTGCATATTGATATCGCGGAACAGGATGCCGTAAAGTGCGTCGTTAAGCATCACGTCAAGCCCTTCGAGCGCACCCATCACTGCAATTTCGGGCATGCATAATCCTGAGCAGTAATTGCAGAGCCGGATATACCGTCCAACTTCCGTACTTACTTCATCCAGGGCTTTACGCATAATGCGGAAATTTTCCTGGGTGGCATATGTACCGCCGAAACCCTCGGTGGTAGCGCCAAAAGGCACAT
>CAYNVK010000016.1:0-9981 GCA_964400395.1 uncultured Lentimicrobiaceae bacterium
TTTTATCCGACAATTTATACCACATCGAAAGGTTGAAAACCACCCCAAGTAATATATTGGCAACCAGCATAATAGGCAGCACACTGATGCCGCTTCTGAAACTTTTACCCAGTAACAATGCAAAAAGTTCAGGATACATGGCAATACCCAGGAATATGAACACGCAAAATGCAACAAAATACTTCATCACATCGGCGTAAATTTTCTTCATATCCTCGCGTAATGCGGATGAAAAAAAGAAGGGTTCGGCAGCATACCGGAACATCTGAACGAACAGCACCATAAAAACCGCCAGTTTTACGTTGGCATTAAATATCCCAAGCTGATCCTGCCACGGCGAGGTTGCGGGTGCAAAAAACCGGAAAAAAATCCGGCTGATAAAGTCGTTGGCCACACCAGGCAATCCAGCTATCATCAGCGGAAGCGAGTATTTCATCAGCGCCTGGAACTGCTGTTTTGAGAATTTGAACTGAACATCGAGCAAACGCGGGATAAAAAGCACAAGCGATACAACACAACTCAGCAGAATGGCAAGCAATATATAGCCGTAATCCGGTTTTGCTGGGATGAAATTCAGCAGGAACGAATCGGGATGTTTCACAAAATAGGCCGGTAAAAAGAAGAACAACAGCACATTGAAACCTACCTCAGATATAATTTTAATACTCCTGAAAAGCGCAAACCTGAATGCTTTATTCCTGAACCTGAGTTCGGCAAAAAGAATGGCTGTAAAACAATCAATAGCCAGAATACCGGCTGAATATATGATATAGCTGGCCGGGTGCGAAGTAAACGTGCTCAGCTGGCCGGCAAAAAGGATAATCAGCAGCAAGAACGAAAGCGAAGTAGCTCCCAGTGAAAAAAGAGCGGTCGAGAATATCAGCTCAGCCCTGCTCTTTTCCTTACTCGCAAACCTGAAAAACCCGGTTTCGAGTCCAAAGGTCAATACGACCTGCAATAATGCAATATAGGCCAGTAATTCCGATGCCAGGCCGTAATTTCCGGTGGTAAGCATCCGGGTATACAATGGCACAAAAAAGAAATTGATGACGCGTGCAACTATAGAGCTAAGTCCGTAAATTGCAGTTTGGCCGGCTAACTGTTTCAGTGGATTCAAACGGGAATTTTATTTAAACGTGCAAAAGTAAGCAAATTAGTGGCTGATGGTTAAAACCAACTCCGCGATGGCCCGGGTTTAAGAATATTTAGGAAAGCCTTTGCATTGTTTCTGTAGCGAGGCAGGCATGCCAGATATGTTTTATTCGTTTCCTCCTAACGGAAGTACAACAAAAAATACGGTTCCCTCTCCAGGTATTGTTTCGAACCAAATCCGCCCGCCTGAATTATCGATAATGTTTTTCACCATTGCCAGTCCAAGCCCCATACCGGCAGTTTTGGTTGTAAAATTCGGCGAGAAAATCCGCGTTTGCCTATCGCTGGGTATGCCTGTACCATTGTCGTGAAAGCTTATCTGGCAAGCCCCGTCAACAATAGCAAGTTTAATTTTAACCATACCTTGCCGCGCATCGGGAATGGCTTGTATGGCATTCTTTATCAAATTATTAAATACCCTTAATACCTGGTTGGGATCCGCCTGAATGAAGCATTCACTCACTTCAGTTTCGAAACTGATATTGCTATCCGACTGGTCCCTGAACAATTCGGTCGACTGTTGCACCAATGGCACCACGTCGAACTGCTGTATCTGAGGTTCGGGCATTTGAGCAAAATCGGAAAACTCGGTAGCAATTGACGAAAGTGTATCAATTTGCATAATCAGGGTTTGCGAAAATCGTTTCAGCCTCACATCCCAATCGGGGGCTTTATCATTCCAGGCCCTCATCAGTAATTGCATGCTGAGCTTTATTGGTGTTAACGGGTTTTTAATCTCGTGTGCCACTTGCCTGGCCATTTGCCGCCAGGCACTTTCGCGCTCGCTACGGGCAAGTAACTCGGCACTTTTCTCCATTTCATCAATCATCCGGTTGTACTCATCCACCAGGCGACCTATCTCATCCTTCCTTGACCACTTAATTTTTTCATTCTTATCCCCTATTTTTATTCTACTAAACTGGTTACCAATGTGTTGAAGTGGTTTTGTAATATATCGCGAAAGCAGCAGTGCCAGCATGACCGTGATCACGATCATGATAATATAAATGTTTGAGAACGCTGAAATTAGTCCGGAAATTTCGCGACGTATCTCCTCCTGTTTTGCAAAATATGGCAGGTTCAGATAACCCAGCAACCGATTATCTAAATTTCGTACCGGAGTATATGCCGATAAAAACTCATACGATCCAATGTGCTCACGCTCAATGAAGAAGGATTTTTTATCCCACATGAGTTGCCTTGCACTTTCGGGATTTATTTGCTCGGAGATCATCCCCTCCCTGAAAATCTGGTCGCGCGAGGAAGCCAGCAGGTAACCTTTGCTGTTGTATATATTTATATCAGTAAAATATGTATTCGAAAGGTTGATCAGCAGATCCGAAAGATCCTCGCCAGGCACTGAGTCCAGCGATGAAAGTCCTCCGAAACGTGTTTCGAGATCGACCAGAACCGAATTTAATTTCTCATTGAGTATTTCATTGTTTTTATTCGTGTTTAAGTTATTGATAAACAACAAACTAACAGTAACCAGAACAATAGAAGATATCACTATAGTGGAAATCATAATAACCTGCAGGCGTAGCCTGAAAGTGAAGATTCCGCTTCGCCAGTTAAGTTTCGACTCCTTCAGCCAATTGATGATAAGCAGCATAATAACAAGCAGTAGAAACAGATAAGAGAACGGCGAAATCAAGTCTGATATACGTGGCAACTCCCTACTTAATACAATCATAGTATTTCCATCGGGGCTGAAGATGTAATGAGAATAACCTTTGGCATCAAAAAAGCCTTGTTTGGTTTTTTGATTGATAATGTTCCTGTTATCGATATCGAAGGAGAATTTTCCCACGTTTTTTACCAGCTCACCCTTGTAATAAAAAGCATAAGAGTACCCATACAGATTATCCGTTTTTGTATTCCTGTTATCGTATAATAATTCCGGATAGCCTAAGCCTTTCCAAATATCATTTGAGCTTATTTCGATAAAAATATGATTACGTTTTTTAGCTCCTTCATCCTCTGATTCAATGTCAATTTTTCCCAGGTAATACATGGCATCGGCCGATTGACGAAGGAAATGAAGACCAGGTACCGATACCGGTTTCATAAATTGCTGTATTTTATCATCAAAATACTTCTCGCATCCGGTAATGATATTGCCTGGCTTAATGCTCAGGTTTTTATCGCGGTTACATATGGTAATCTGCACCAGGTATTTACTCCAATATCCTGTAAAATATTTCTGATGGATATAATTGCTGATTTCATTCATGGTTGAATCAGTATCATCGCCCTTGAAAAGTGTTTTCAGTTTATTATCACTCCTGATACTTTTAGCCGCCTCATTATAAAAATATTCAGCCAGGTTATCGCGGGCATCCGAGAGATGTGAAGCAAGCAACGAACGTTTTTGATGCTCGCGCAGGGTTTCCGAACGATTGAGCAGGTTTGTGGCAAGTACCGAAAGAACAATAACCAGCAAAATGACCCGGCTTACCTGGTATGTTACATTCGTTTTTTCATTTATTTTGAAAAGCAGTATTGCAAATAAAATAAGCAGAAAAAGGGAGGCTAAAGGATCGAAGTTACCCAACATGAAAGTGAAAGCTCCATGCAGAATTAAGCCCGAAATAGCAGCAACAACGAATGTTAACCGATCAACGGACCACCTGAAAAACAGTTTTCCGGCAAGTTCGAAAATAAGCAGAAATCCAAAGAGTAAACAGCCGATGATTAACATCCCTGTGTGGCTGATATGGGGTAGGCTCAGGATATTTTCGAAACGGAAAGAGATGCTTGAATTTATTACCAGCCCCTTTATGGTTTCAGTTAACAGATAATATAAAACCACAAGCAGAAGGATAGAAACTGAAACTGCAATTTGCTTTTTGAACGCAGAAATCTGCGAACCGATTCTTAATGAAAACTGGAATTTATACGCCAGAAACGTTAGCTGCACTCCAATAAGTGAGTTAATCAGGAAATCGCCCAGCGACGGCAGCAAATCGGAGGATGCAAAATAGGCAGGATTAAACAGCGTTACCTGGTAAAGATCGGCAGGAAACCGAAAATAAAACTGCAATGCCCTGAGTATAATAACATCAAGGATAAAAGCAATAAAAACCATCCATTTGGGTCGGATATCTTTCGAAACGATGATATATAAAAGGAATAGTGCCGATATCAGGAAAAGGAAACTGCTCACATAAAGCGCGAAAACAAGGTATTGCAGCCATATTGCCAGCTCGAACGGCTGTTCGTACATTAAACTAAACAGGAATTTCCCATCGGGATTTACAATTTCGTAATTGCCGCGACTTAAGGTTATAGTAGCATTGGCAGGTGCACTGAATTTTTTATAGAACCCGTTGGGTAAATAATCGTTTACATACCTGTAGTCATAGCGTATAAGTTGCAAAGCCACAACATGAAAATTCCGGATCTGTTTTTGCCTTACCAGGTAATAACCGCTACCGGTACGGATAACCTCGGTCGGAAAATTCTGGCTGTCTCTCATCACCGGTGCAGCGAATACATTTGAAGTCCAGAATCTCAGGCTGTCGTTTTTATAAACCAGTATTTCGATACCACGATCAGAAAATGCATTTCTGAATTTTTTATTAAATACATGATACCAACTGGAATTATCTTCAAGGTTAACAGAGGCCAGTTTATCAATTTCAGCATCGAGTTCCTGACAACTTGCTGCAATTTCACGCGTGAGCCGTCCGGCAACATTTTGGGGCGTAAAATAATTTTTAAATGCGGCTGAAATGATTACGGCAGAAAAAAATAAAGCTACACTACAAAAAAGTGCAATAAAAAGGTGATTTCTTACTTTTCTCGGCGTAATCATAGGTCAAATATCACGAAATCCACGATTGACAAGGGTTCTGGAAGCTACTTCAAATAATGCGCTATAAACGACGATCTCGGCAAAATCGGGGCAACATATTACAGCGCCTCCAAATGCGAATATAGCGCTTAAAAACCACCTATTTTGTTTTTAGCAAATAAATGTGGCTCGAAAAACCGTTTTTTTGCCCTGCTTTCGCATTTGACCAAAAACCATTCCATAAAGCAGGCAACCAACGCATTTTTCCGGTCTTGTATTTCTCACTTAGCAAGCTTACATAAAAAGCATCGAAACGCATGGGCAACACACGAATCATTTTAAATCCATATTTTCCGAAAAGAAATTCTACATCACTCCTTGTATAATGGTATAAATGGCGGGGCACATCATAACCGGCCCAAAACTTTCCGTATTTCCGGGCATCGTAAGCGTTGCAGTTGGGCAGAGCTATCACCAGGGTACCATCGGGCTTCAGCAGCCGTTTCAGTTGATCCATTCTTTGGTCGAGCGCAGAAACATGCTCGAGAACATGCCACATGCTGATTACATCAAACGATGATTTTTCGAAAACATCCAGTTGCTCTTCAGGAAACACATTTAAAGTGAACTCGGTTATGGCGCGGTTACGCGTTTTTCCGTCGGGCTCTATACCGGCTGTTTCCCACCCCTTGCTTTCCATGTAATGCAGAAACTGTCCGGTAGCACAACCAATATCCAGAATTTTTCCATTCTGATGATAATTACTGATCAGGGCATATTTGCGGCTCAGGGTGTATTTACGCACCAGCTGGTAAACCGATGCAAAAAGCCCCTTACGGGTATCGGAGTGCGAAATATAATCGGTCGACTGGTAATACCTGCCCAGCTCATTTGCTTCCGGCCGGGGATTGGTAAACCTGAAACCACAGTTACCACATTTTGAAATGACAAATTCCTCACCCGACAGGAAAAAATCCTTTGTGGAAAGAAACGGATCTGATTTCTGCGATCCGCAAACAGGACATTGTTTTAATTCCTCCATTCAATTAAAATATTCAGATTGTTTGGTATCCCAACTTTAAAAACACGATGGGCAATAAATTATTTATTTGTTTCAAATGTATTAAATCCGCTCCCAACTTTTTACGTTTCACAGCCCCACCCTACTCTAGTGATAAAAAGGTTGTTTTCATTTTGCAATTTATACCGCTAAGTCAGGTATGTTCCACGTGAAACATGTTCTATCTCCCCAGGAAAACAAGCAACACAGAAATATCAGAAGGAGAAATCCCGCTGATACGCGATGCTTGCCCTATGGTTGACGGACGTATGCGCGATAGTTTTTGCCGGGCTTCGGTTGACAACGATGAAAGCCCAAGGTAATCAAAATCAGGCCTGAGAGGCATATCGTCAAATTTCGAAAGCTTTTCGGCTATTTCCTGTTCCTTGCTGATATACCCGTCATACTTAATCAGAATTTCGGATTCTTCAAGAATTTCGGCTGCATCAGCACCAAGCTGCTCGGTAAATTGCTTCAAAAAATCTACATGGGCTACCAGGTCAGCCATCGAGACCTGTGGCCTTAACAGCAAAGTATCCAGTTTAACCTTTTGCTTCAGCGGGGCAGTTCCAATGCTTTCGAGGAAACCATTTACCTGGTCGGGACTCACACTGGCAGAACTCATAAAAGCTTTCACCTTGTTGATCCACTCCAGTTTGTTGTTTACTTTTAACAACCGGTCTCCCGATGCCAGTCCCAAGGCTGCACCTGCCGGGGTAAGCCTCAGGTCGGCGTTATCCTGCCTCAGCAGTATCCGGTACTCTGCCCTGGAAGTAAACATCCGGTAAGGTTCATCAACACCCTTCGTAATCAGGTCATCAATTAAAACACCTATGTAGGCGTCGGACCTTTTTAAAATAAACGGCTCTTTATCGTTAATCCCTAAATGCGCATTAATACCAGCCATTAAACCCTGGGCAGCGGCTTCCTCGTATCCTGTAGTTCCATTGATTTGACCGGCGAAATAAAGATTCTTTACAAGCTTTGTTTCGAGCGAATAATTCAGTTGAACCGGCGGGAAATAATCATATTCAATGGCATAACCCGGCCTGAAAATCCTTGCATTTTCAAGCCCCGGGATCAGATGTAAAGCTTTTACCTGTATTTCGGCCGGAAGCGATGATGAAAATCCATTCAGATAATACTCAATGGTATCCCAACCTTCAGGCTCAACAAAAAGCTGATGACGTGTCTTATCGGCAAATCGGTTTATTTTATCTTCTATCGAAGGACAATATCTTGGCCCGATTCCTTCAATTCGACCTGTAAACATGGGCGACTCATGAAAGCCAGTCTCCAGAACCTTATGCACTTCAGGAGAGGTATAGGTGATATAACAAGGACGCTGACGCTGAAGTACAGGAGTGTCGGTAAAGGAAAATTTGCCGGTTGTTTCGTCGCCTGGCTGCTCTTCCATTCGGGTAAAATCAATGGATCGACCATCAATACGAACCGGGGTCCCCGTTTTCATACGGCTTGATTCGAATCCAAGCTGAACCAGGTTTTCTGTTAAACCATTGGCCGCTTTTTCTCCAATTCTTCCTCCTCCAAAAGATTTTAAACCGATATGAATTAAACCATTCAGGAAAGTGCCATTGGTTAAAACCACGGCTTTGCATTCAATATGATACCCCATGGCGGTATGCACACCATCTACAATTCCATCTTTCACTGATAGCCCAACAACCGTATCCTGCCAGAAATCGACATTCCGGTTCCGTTCAAGCGTTAACCGCCACATTTCGGAAAACCGCATGCGATCACTTTGTGCACGAGGGCTCCACATGGCAGGGCCTTTGGACCGGTTAAGCATTCGGAATTGTATCATGGTATGGTCGGTAATAATACCCGACTGCCCACCAAGCGCATCGATTTCGCGCACAATCTGCCCTTTTGCAATACCGCCCATAGCGGGATTGCATGACATTTGAGCAATGGTTCCCATTTGCATAGTTATAAGCAAAACGGATGAACCCAGTGATGCGGCAGCATGCGCGGCTTCACTTCCGGCATGACCGGCTCCAACTACAATTATATCGTATTTTTTAAACAATTCTTAAATGTTTCACGTGGAACAACCGCTGAAACCTTTGGTACGTATTGGTTTCAGCACTTTTTACTACAAATTTGGATGCGATCCCAGGTAAAAATCCTCCTTACCGCGCATCACTTTCTTTTCATCAGCTGTTTTATCTTTATACCCACAAAGATGTAACACACCGTGAGCCATAACCCTGGTTAATTCCTGGTTAAAAGAATTGCTGAAACTTACCGCATTCTCCTTCACCCGATCTATACTTATAAAAATATCACCCGAAACTTTTTCCCCTTCGGTATAGTCGAACGTAATGATATCAGTAAGGGTATGGTGTTTTAAATACTGCTCATTCATAGTGCCCAGGTATTCGTCGCTACAAAATATAAAAGCAATATCACCGGCAACCTTCCCCTCGGAGAGCGCAATGGATTTAATCCAGTTACGAAGAACTAACTTCTGTTTTAAATTAAACCTGGTTTCAACAACTGAAAAAGTGATCATGGCTTTGAATTTTATTTATCAAATGATTGGAAATAAGCATTTACTTTTGATTTATAGAATGGCTTGAACCCAGGAGGAACCGAACGAAATAATTCAGTCTCCCTATTTCTTATCTTGCTGTATTCCTGAATCTTAGCTATTCCATTCCTGCTGAAATCCTGAGCTTCCTTCGATTCACGCTTTTCATCGAGTTCGCGTTGTTGCTCAGCTTTTTCCGACTCGAGCATTCTGGTAACAATTTCCTGCTGCCGCAATAAAGTTTCAGTACTGATACGTTTATTCACAAGGTCAGTCTCCGTTTTTTCCATCTGCTTCAGCATTTCCTTAATGTTATTATCCACACCCGAACCCTGATTCTGAATCTCCTGTCCATAGTTCTGAAGCTGTCGGCGAAGTGCTTCCTGCTGCGCCGCCATACGGGCAAGCTGTTCGCTTAGCTGGCGCTGACTTTTCGAATCACTACTACCTTGCCTGGACATGTTTTCGCGAAGTTGCTGTAGCTGCTTGTTCATCTGCTCCTGTAGTTCTCTCATCGATTTCATTTTACCACTCTCCGACCCAGGCTTTTTGTTTTTCGAGCGTGATTTTCCCGATCCACTGCTTTGCATATTCTGCTGCATCTGTTTCAGGGATTCGGAAAGCATCAAAGCCAGGTTATTAACAGAAGTCATGGCATATTGCTGTTTTGCCCTGGCCGGAGCCAAAGCCCGGTTATTCATTTGAACAACTGCTTCATCCATATTGTTTTCAACGGCCGTCATTTCACGGAGTACAAAGGGCTCAATTGCAGCTTGTCGCTTACTCAGCGCATATAAACTATCAGCCACCAGTTTCAGATCCTCTTTGAGGTTTTTCTGCGCCTGAATCATCTGCAGATATTTGGGATTAGTAGTGCTCACCTGATTCGCCTGATTCATCATGGACTCCTGATCAAATGAAATTTTTACCAGGTTATCCAGAATCTGCCTGATGGCTTCAATATCTTCACCCTGTTCCTCATTTTGCATTTCCTGCTGCATCTGACTGAGCTTCTGACTTAGCTGCTTCATTTTTGCTGATGCATTTTTTTGAGATTGTGAAGCTTTTGACGACTTTCCTTGGTTCAGTTCCTGGCTGCTGTTATCCATTTCCTGCTCAATTTCCTTCTCCTCTGTGTCTGTTTTACCGAGTGAGTTAGGTTCTTCAAGCTCCTCATTTTTTTTATGCAGATCATCGATATCACGTTTAAGTTCGTCGAATTGCCTGTTCAGTTCATCCTGTTTCTTGCTGAGGGATTCGATGTCTTTTCTGGATGCATTGTTGGTTTCTTCCGAGAGCTTTTCCTGATTTTCTGCTAGTTTTAAAGTCTTATCGATTACTTGTTGCATTTTTTGCTCCAGCTCCAACTGCTTGAATAATTCAAGGTTACGATCAATCTCTTTTTCAAGACTCCTT
>CAYNVK010000016.1:10081-17126 GCA_964400395.1 uncultured Lentimicrobiaceae bacterium
CTCCAACTGCTTGAATAATTCAAGGTTACGATCAATCTCTTTTTCAAGACTCCTTGTATCGTCCTTCATTTTATCCAGCATTTCAGCCACTTTATCCTTATTCACTTCGTCGAGCATTTTCTGAAGTTCGTCATACATCTTTTTCAGATCCACGGTCATCACTTTATTAAACAGTTCTTCAAGCTGTTTCTGTTTTTCGAGTACATCAGGCGAAAGCTCAGTGTACTGATTTTCCTTCAGGTTTTTCTCCTTGTTTTCGTTCTGTATTTCCTTCACCTGCTGTTGCAATTCATTTTGCTTATCCAGCAGTTGCTTCAAAGCCTGCTTCTCCTGCCAACCAATCTCATTCTTATCCACCATTTTACGCTGCATATCCTCTACTTTATGCTGCAGTGTTTTCGACTGTTTAATAACAGATTCCATCTTATCCTTTATATCCTCACTCTTTTTCTCTGTCATTTTTTCAATTTCTTCCAAAGTAGGCACTTTAAAAGTATGTAAGTCCGAACGAGTTGATTTACTTCCTGTTACACCATCATTATCGGCTACTTCGAAATAATATTCTACCTCATCTCCAGGTTCGATAAGCAACGTTGACATATCCATGAAATAGAAAAACTGTTGCTGCATCAAACTCCTGTCGAATGAAATTTCCCGAGTTTTTACATCAGCTTGTGGCTTTTCAGATCCTGCTTTTCGAACAGTCCAGGCAAAACTGAGTTTACTGAACCCATAATCATCGCTAATATTACCCCGGAAATAAAGCCGGTTATCGTACACTGAATCCTTGAATTCAACAACCGAGATTGAGGGGTAAAGATCAGGAATTACATTTACCTGGTACGATAACGAATCGTCGTTTGTAAAAAACTCATTACCCGTAGTAACAGCATACGATACACCGGCAAGTACCCGGGCTGTAAATATAATGGCGTTCGAATTGCCTGGGAGTAATCGGGTTTTCTTATCACCTAATCGGAAAGACAGGTTTCGTGTATCGCGTGTAAAAAATTTCCAGGTGAGCCTGGTTCCTGCAGGCACCGTTAAATCGCCTGTATTGTCGAAAGATTCGCTTTTGCGCCCAAGGTATGCCGGGTACTCTGCAAGTACGTTAAATGAAAGGATAATGGGCTTAGGGAGTATTTTTATGGTATATTCCTTCGAATTGTATTGATCGGCCGATATTACAAAACGGGTATCGTGCTGCAGGTTTCTGAAAGTATAACTATACAGGATATTACTTTCCTTATCCATCCGGAAGTTAGCCGTACCGGAATTCAGAAATAACTGATCCGGAATTTCATCACCCTCAATCTTAACTTTTACGGTAAAATCATCCTGCTGAGCCACCTGGAGTTTAGTATTCAGCACTTTAACGGTAAACGGAGCCGGCCGCTCGAAAATTTCATTGTGACGAATGATCCTTTTTGAGGGTGCCAGTATAAAAGAGGGTGAAATTATCAAAGCACACAGCAAAAACAATACCGGCGGAAGCGCATACCGGAGATACCTGCGGTTTTGTTTCAGATCAACGGCCTCGGTAAAAGGGATGGGATTTAACCGACTGATTTTTTGATCGATGCTGGCGCGGATAAGGTCGCTGTTATCCAAATTATGAACTTCTAGCTCATGTAATTGCAGCGTGTTAAGGAGCACGTCCTTAACTTCGGTGAAATGCCTTCCGATAATTTCAGCAGCTTGCTCGTGGCTGATTATATTCCCCAGCTTACTCAATCGAAACAGCGGCAACACAATAAACCGCGAGAGAATGATGATAGCTACCGCCAGAAAAGTATAAAAAAGGAAACTCCTTGTGCCCGTGCCAAACCACGAGAAATATTCTAAAAGC
Source organism: uncultured Lentimicrobiaceae bacterium (assembly GCA_964400395.1). GTDB lineage: Bacteria > Bacteroidota > Bacteroidia > Bacteroidales > UBA4417 > UBA4417. Next base: position 11,931 of record CAYNVK010000016.1, read on the forward strand.
ACAATAAGTACAAAATACGTACCCAGGGCTGCCATTGTATAAAGCAGTCCGCGGATAAGCTGGCTTTTGTAAAACTTCCGGATAAATTCATCGATTTTCCGGATCAGTAACTTATAATTGCTTTCCATTGTACTTGTTGAAAACACACGCAATCGGACATGCATGGCCGCAGCCGGGTGTTATGAACATTTTAACCTGCAAAGTTAACAAATTAACAAAGCCTCACCGGCAGTATATGCTGATTTCAACGGAGAGCCGGAAATGCCTTAAAACCGATTTTGAAAGTTTTTTTCGCGACCCGTTCCGATACCATAAATGGTCCACACACACTTACACAGGTTTTGTATCTTTGCCCACTGTTAATATAAATTATCATGCGCGAAGTAAGAGTACGTTTTGCCCCAAGTCCGACTGGCCCGCTACATATAGGCGGTGTAAGAACAGCATTATATAATTATTTGTTTGCCCGAAAACATGGCGGCAAATTTATCCTCCGCATCGAGGATACCGACCAGGGACGTTTTGTACCGGGTGCCGAACAGTATATTATTGAATCCCTCACCTGGAGTGGGATTAATTTCGACGAAGGTGTTCATATCGGCGGGCCGTATGCGCCATACCGTCAGAGCGACCGAAAAGAGATGTATCACCAGTATGCATTGCAACTCCTTAACAATGGCACTGCCTATTATGCTTTCGATACACCCGAAGAACTGGACGCTATGCGCAAACAATACGAATTGCGCAAAGAAACTTTCCAGTATGGTCCCCAAACCCGGATGAGCCTCAAAAATTCGCTCACCTTATCGGAAAATGAAGTAAAGGAATTGCTGGATTCGGGAGTTCATTATGTGATTCGTGTAAAAATACCCGAAGCTGAAACCATCACCGTAAAGGATCTGATACGTGGAGTTGTAACCGTTGATTCATCGTTACTCGACGATAAGGTGCTGTATAAATCCGATGGAATGCCTACCTATCACCTGGCGAATGTGGTGGATGATTACCTGATGAAAATTTCGCATGTAATCCGCGGTGAAGAATGGTTGCCATCAGCTCCACTTCACGTTTTACTTTACCGTTATTTCGGCTGGGAAAAAGAAATGCCTGAATTTGCTCATCTTCCGTTATTACTGAAACCCGATGGCAATGGCAAGCTGAGCAAGCGCGACGGCGATCGCCTGGGCTTCCCGGTTTTCCCTCTGCGCTGGACCGACCCCAAATCGGGCGAAGTATCATCGGGCTATCGCGAAAGCGGTTACCTGCCCGAAGCTTTTGTGAACATGTTGGCTTTCCTGGGTTGGAACCCGGGCACAGAGCAGGAACTGTTCAATATAGAAGAACTGGTTGAACATTTCAGCATAGAGCGGGTTAGTAAATCGGGCGCCAAATTCGATGTGGAAAAAGCGCATTGGTTTAACCATCAGTACCTCTCGAAAAAAACACCTGCCGAACTTGCTACCCTGCTCATTCCAATCCTTGAAGAGAAGAGTATTGAAGTATGTTTCGAATATGTTGAAGAAGTTTGTGCACTGGTTCGCGAAAGGGCTGTGTTAATACCTGATTTATATACCCAGTCGCATTTTTTCTTTGTCGAGCCGGAAGCTTACGACGAAAAAGTGATATCCAAAATCTGGAAACCCGAAACCCCTGCCCTGCTTACTGAATATATCCCGGTACTTGAAAACATTGATCCGTTTACAAAGGAAAACATCGAGTTAGCCACCAAAGAATTTGTTCAAAACAAAGGCATCGGAATGGGTCAGCTTATGAACCCCCTCCGGCTCACCGTGGTGGGAACCAATGCCGGGCCAGGTATGATGGATATGATGGCGGTGATCGGGAAAGAGTTTATTATACCCCGCGTAAAAAAAGGGATTGAGACCATTGGAGCCTGATACAATACCCTTGTTCAGGTAGTAAATAACCTGTTGACGGAAGCCGGAGAGCAGCTGCTGCAAGAATTGGAAGAGCGCAATTACTATCATAATGTGAGCCTCATCACCCCATCAGCATAGCTATATTTCCGGCTTTCGGTCGTTTTTAGAAGTAACAAATTTCTGCTGTTTTACGTCACTTTAACTAACAAGTACAAATTATAAAAACCATAATTAATGAAAGCACTACTGTATTTTTCAAGTCTGCTGGCCGTTGCTGCCATCATGATTTCCTGCTCCAATAACCCGGCCCGATTAAGCGGGACAGATGCGCTTGCTTCGCACATCGATTCGACAGTAAAACCCGGCGACGACTTTTTTATGTATGCCAACGGAAAGTGGTTCAAACAAAATCCTATCCCAGCCAGCGAACAAAGTAATGGCCTATGGCAGATGATTGATGACACCATTAACAGCCAGGTGCTGTCGATCTGCAAATCGGCTGCAGCAATCACCAACGCACCGAAAGGAAGCGATAAACAGAAAATAGGCGATTTCTATTTTACCGGTATGGACAGCGTATCCCTCAATAAAAAAGGGATTGAAGACATTAAGCCGCTTATCGCCCAAATTGACCAGGTAAAGGATATTAATGGATTTGTAAAAACCGCGGCCGATTTACGCTACCTCACCAATTCAGCTTTGTTTTCGATGTACGTCGGGCAGGACGACCGTATCAGCAGTAAAAATGCACTCGTACTTTACCAGGGAGGTATCAGCTTATACGATCGTAATTATTATTTCGATACCGATGAGCGCGCCATTATGATCCGTTCGAAATTTGTTGATCACATGGCAAATATGTTTAAAATACTAGGATATACCGAAGTTGATGCACGCCAGGCGGCTGTAAACACCATGAAAATAGAAACTGCGCTGGCTAAAAACTCGCGTAAACGTGAAGATACCCGCGATCCTTTAAAAAACTATCACAAAGTTTCTTTCAAAAAACTTACCGAAACGGCACCCAATTTCGACTGGAAGCTATTCACCAGCCAGGTTGGTCTTCCTGCAGTTGATTCAGTAATTATCGGTCAGCCCGAATTTGTTACGACAATGAATGGTCTCCTGAAATCAATCCCGGTAGCCGACTGGAAAAATTACCTGAAATTCCACCTTTTCAGTAATCTCGCCGAATATATGGACGACAAAACTTACCAGGAGTCCTTCACCTTCTATTCGAAAATACTGCAAGGTGTTGAGGAGCCCAAGCCCCGCTGGAAAAGGGTTGTAGAAGAAACCAACGGCTCACTGGGCGAATTGATCGGGCAGGTGTATGTTAAAGAATATCTTCCTGAGGGTACCAAAGACAAACTCCTTGAAATCGGAAACGCCATCAGGGAGGTATATGCCGAAAGGATTAAAAACCTGGATTGGATGAGCCCCGAAACCAAGGAGAAAGCATTGGTAAAACTCAATGGAATTGTGATGAAAGTTGGATATCCAGACCGATGGAAAGACATGAGCAGTGTGCAGATTGACCGTAATTCGTACCTCAAAAATGAAATGAGTACCAGGAAATGGCGTTTTAATTATATGATTGCCAAATATGGAAAACCGGTTGACAGAACCGAGTGGGGTATGTATCCACAAACCTACAACGCTTACTACAGCCCTTCGAACAACGAAATATGTGTACCCGGCTGCAACATACTGGTACCTGGTTACGAACATGTGCTTGCCGATGATGCCCTACTCTATTCCATTATTGGCGGTTCCACGTTCGGACACGAGATTACACATGGATTCGACGACCAGGGTTCGAAGTATGATAAAGCAGGAAACCTGAATAACTGGTGGACCAGCAGCGACAGCGTGAAATTTTTCAGTAAAACCAAATTGATCGTTGAACAGTTCAACAATTACAACCCGGTTGATAAACTTCATATAAACGGAAGCAGCACCCAGGGCGAAAATATTGCCGACCTTGCCGGGATCAGTATGGGATTTGAAGCTTTCAAAAAAACACAACAATTTAAAAACAACCAGGTAATTGCAGGTTTGAAACCCGATCAGCGGTTTTTCCTGGCCTATGGCCTGGCCTGGATGATAAACATGCGCCCCGAGGCACTGGCCAACCAGGTGAAAAGCGATGTGCACTCGCCGGCAAAATACAGGGTTATTGGCCCGCTGGCAAATATGCCCGAATTTTATTCAGCTTTCGGAATAAAGGAAGGCGATGCCATGTGGCGACCGGAAAACCTCCGCGTAAAAATTTGGTAAACCCAATTTTAGTCCCACCGCAAAAATTAAAAAGGTTGCTCTTCCCGGGCAACCTTTTTTAATATACTCCTTGCAATCATATGTTTTAGTTTTGATATGTATGCTGCGGGTAAAAGTCCGAAAACTGAATTTTTATTAAACCGGTATTCATGTACTGATTTCCTTTTTTTAATGTGGGCTTTCGGGAGAAATTTTAATGGTTTTAAAATTGAAAAATTGAAGTCAGTTGCCCATGCAGCAATAATTATTAAATCCTCAGAGGCTTAAAATGCCCGTTGTTATTGAAGTTACAAAATTTTATACCAATTTATTATCTTGATTTCCAATACCATCCAGGCGCTGGTTTTCATACTTTGGGAAACGAAAAAAAAGAGCTGGTTTCGGGACTGATTTTGTGCATTTCGGGTAAAAATGAAAAAGCCCGGCAGAAGCCAGGCTTTTTTTGAGGTTGTCCGACCAGGGCTCGAACCTGGACTCTTCTGATCCAGAATCAGACGTGTTGCCAGTTACACCATCAGACAATTTCTCTTTAGAGGGTGCAAAATTAAAATTTTTTTTATTGTACAACCATTTTTTCTAAAAAAAGATTTTCGGGTGCTCAGTTGCAGACTGATTCAGGTTGCTGATAAAAAAACTTTAAATGCTTCCTTTTACAGGAATTTATTGCTGCTGCGATTTTGACCAGGTATCCTTGAGGGCTACAGTCCTGTTAAAAATCAACTTGCCTGGTGTACTGTCAGGATCAACGCAGAAATAACCCAGCCGTTCGAACTGAAACCGGTCGCCAGCTTTGGCAGCAGCCACCGATGATTCAGCAAAGGCAGTTATAACTTTGAGCGAATCAGGATTTAAGTTTTCCTTAAAATCATGTCCTTCTTCAACATTTTCGGGTGTTTCGGTAGCAAAAAGGCGATCGTAAAGCCGAACCTCAACCGGAACAGCATGTGTTACCGAAACCCAGTGAAGCGTACCCTTAACTTTTTTGTTGCTATTGGGCATTCCACTTCGCGTATCTTCCTGATAGGTACAATGAATT
>CAYNVK010000017.1:0-6519 GCA_964400395.1 uncultured Lentimicrobiaceae bacterium
AACGAAAACGAAAGGGTCGAAATATGGCAGCATGTTTCGGGTACCGGGGCATCAACTTTTAATGTGTTGCTCGGGGCGCGCTCGGCTATGTTTCTGCCTTTTAATAACCTGGGGCTTATTATTATTGACGAAGAGCACGATGCCTCGTATAAACAATACGATCCGGCCCCGCGCTATAATGCCCGCGATACTGCTATTTTCCTGGCTTCCATGCATGGGGCAAAAGTATTGCTGGGTTCGGCAACGCCTTCCATCGAAAGTTTTTATAATGCCAGCCAGGGCAAATACGGTCTAACCACCTTATCCGAGCGATTCGGGGGCTTGCTGATGCCACAGATAAAACTGGTGAACCTGAAGGACGAATACCGGAAAAAAACCATGCAATCGGTTTTTTCATCGGTACTGATCCGTGAGATAGAAGCGGCGCTGGAAGCAAAGCAGCAGGTAATTCTTTTCCAGAACAGGCGTGGTTTTTCGCTGCATATCGAATGCGAAAACTGTAGCTGGATACCGCATTGCGTGCAGTGCGATGTTTCTCTGGTATATCACAAAAAACAAAACCAGCTCAGGTGCCATTATTGCGGCTACAGCATGCGTATACCCGAAAAATGCCCCGATTGCGGTCACACGCACCTGGTTATGAAAGGTTTCGGAACCGAAAAAATTGAGGAAGAGCTATCCCTGATCATCCCCGCGGCAAGGATTGCCAGGATGGATTTGGATAGCACCCGTGGCCGTTTTGCTCACCAGAAAATGATAGCCGCTTTCGAAGAACGAAAAATCGACATCCTGGTTGGAACGCAGATGGTAACCAAAGGACTTGATTTTGATCATGTGAGCCTTGTCGGAATTCTGAATGCCGACAGCCTGCTGTCGTATCCCGATTTCAGGGCCTTTGAGCGCGGATTCCAGCTTATGGCCCAGGTGGCAGGCCGCGCCGGGCGCAAAAACAGGCAAGGCCTGGTGCTGATACAAGCGTATAATCCGTCGCACCACATACTTTCGATGGTACTCGAACACAATTACGAAGCTTTGTATCAGAGTCAACTGGCCGAAAGGGAAAGATTTAACTACCCGCCATTTTGCCGTATTGTTCAGCTTTCGCTCCGGCACGTGGATGCTAACGTTATTAATAAGGCTGCCGACGAACTGGCTAAAAAACTTCGCTCACTTTTTGGAAAACGTGTGCTGGGACCCGAATATCCAAGTGTGTCGCGCATCAGGAACCAGTACCTGAAAAATATACTTATTAAATTCGAGAAGGGAATTGCCTTACCCAAAGCCAAGGACGAAGTTCGCAATGCCATTGTAAAACTCAATGCCCTTCCCGAATTTAAAGCAGTCCGCGTGGTGATTGATGTGGATCCGATGTAAGCGAACCCTTCAAGGATTTATAACCCTTGAAGGGTTTGGCCTATGTTTATCCAACCCTTGATTCGCATTACTTATTCATTCATTCATTATTATAACAGAAATTTTACCTGTTGAGATATAATTAAGCGAGATAATAGTTTGCAAAACGCTGCTTCATTTTTTGGGTTAATCAAAACAAAGAACCATTTCGATAGTTTAAAATACAGATATTAAATGAAATAAAACTATATTTGTAACACCAAACATTCTGATAATTGAGAAGAATTATTCTGGTTTTTGTTTTTATCCTTAACGTCTGGGCAAGCCTGGCCCAGGATATGACCTTTCAACAAAAAGCAAACAGCTTTATTCAGCCGGGGGTCACGGATTATAAGGAAATAAAAACATTCTTTCAGCCCTATAAAAGAGATACCGCCAAATTATCAAATGCATTAAATATGGCTATCGCTAAAAAGGCGGTTGTTATACAGGCTTTTTTGTACAATGAACTTGGAACCTTTTACAGGGATATTTCCGATTATAAAAAATCAAAGGAATACCATTCGAAAGCGCTGTTACTTGCAAAGCAAACAAAGAATATTTATTTGGAAATAGCGGCATACAATATGCTTGGGGTGGTTTACCGCCGTATCGATTCCATTAAGCCCGCCATTGATAACCACCAGAATGCGCTGAACCTGGTGAATTCATTAAAAAATAAAGATGATGAAATTTTAAGAAGCCAGGCCATTTCGCTGAATAGCCTGGGGAATGTATTTTTAACACTCAACCAGTTTGAAATGGCAAAGGAAAATTTTGTCACATCGCTGGAAATTGAAAAAAAACTGAATAATAACCTGGGGCTGGCAATCAATTACCAGAATATCGGGGGAGTTTTCGAAAGCCAGGACCAGTTGGATTCAGCCATGGTTAATTACAAAAAATCCTTGTCGATAAATGAAAAGATTGATTCGGACCTGGGAAGGATGATCTGCAACAACAGCATTGGCCAGGTACTCCTGAAACAAAACCGGCCCAAAGAAGCATTCGATTATATTAATCCAACCATTGAGATTGCTGAAAAACTGGGCGACGACTTTTACACGGCATCTTCGTACATAAACCTGGGCTGGGCTTATTTCGAACTACGCGATAATGTAAAAGGCAAGATGTACATAAACAAAGGGCTCGAGCTCTCAAAAAACAGAAACTATATATCTTACATTTCGTCAGCTTATTTATTATTGTCGCAAATAGCAAAATCAGAGAAAGATTTCGAAACGGCATTGAAATATAAAGACTTGCATGTTGAATACAAGGAGAAGCTTGTGAGCGACAAAAACCTCAAATACCTTTTCGACCTGATCTCAAAATACGAAAACGAGCGCAAAGAAAACATCCTGAAGCTGAAGGACAAAGAGTTGAAAATCAGCAGGCTGATGATTTACAAAACCAATACGCAAAAGCAATATCTGTTTGCCGGGCTTCTGCTGTTGTCGATATTGGGAGTAGTGCTGTTTTACCAGAACAGGTTAAAAAAGATAAACAATGCAAAATTAGCTGCATTAAATAATGATCTGATTGAAGCAAATAAAGTAAGAACAAAGTTTTTTTCGATTCTGAACCACGATTTGCGGGCTCCTGTTGCAAGCATAATCCAGTTTTTGCATTTTCAAAAGGAGTGTCCGGAAATGCTTGACGATGAATTAAAGGAAAGTTTTGAAAATAAAACCCTGGTCGCTGCCGAAAATCTTCTGCATAATATGGAAGATTTGTTGCTGTGGAGCAAAGGGCAAATGGAAGGATTTAAACCGCAGCCTCAAAATATTGAAGTTAACACGCTCTTCGCCGATATTCAGAGCATGTACAACCTCAATTCGCAGTACCAGTTCGTTTACATCAATACTGGTTCGATCAGCGTATTTTCGGATGAAAATTTCCTGAAAACCATCATGCGGAATTTAACCAGCAATGCCATTAAGGCGCTGAATAACAGATCGGAAGGTGTTATTACCTGGAAAGCTGAACGGGTTGACAACCATACGGTATTGTCAATAACCGATAATGGCGTTGGCGCAAAACCTGAACAATTCAGGGCTTTGTATGATGATAAAGCTGAAGTGGGCTCAAAATCAGGTTTAGGATTGCACCTTGTCAGGGATTTGGCAAAACTTATACAATGCACTATCCGCGTAAATTCGAAGCCGGCTGAAGGCACAGAAATTTTATTGATTTTCGACAGGCAGGCTGATCGCGCCTGAAAACCAGCTTTAAAGACTGTAACGTGATGTAGTTATCGCCGTTTCAGTTTAAAATAGTCCGTGTAAATTAGCCTGCACGCCTTCAATTATTTTACCCAGGTCTTCAGGATTTTCCTGGAAATTGATATTATCCACATCAAAAATCAACAGCTTACCGGCGGTATAGCTGTTAATCCAGTTTTCGTAGCGTTCGTTCAGGCTTTTCAGGTAATCGAGGCGGATGGAGGCTTCGTAATCGCGGCCACGTTTCTGTATGTTCCTCACCAGGGTAGGTACATCGGCACGCAGGTAAATCAGCAGGTCTGGCGGTTGTATAAAGGTAGCCATGAGTTCGAACAGCGACTGGTAATTTTCGAAATCACGGGTTGTCATCAGGTTCATGGTATGCAGGTTGGGCGCGAAGATGTGGGCATCTTCATAAATGGTGCGATCCTGTATAACATTTTTGCCACTTCTCCTGATATCCACAATTTGCCTGAAGCGGCTGTTGAGGAAATAAATCTGCAGGTTAAACGACCAGCGTTGCATATCTTCATAAAAACTGGGAAGATACGGATTGGTATCTACGTCCTCGTAATGTGGCTGCCAGCCAAAGTGTTTGGCCAGTAATCCCGAAAGGGTTGTCTTGCCTGATCCTATATTCCCTGCTATTGCGATATGCATTCCCATATGTTCAATTGTATGATTCAGCTAAATTATTAAGAATCTTTTTTATGATCTAAAACTTTTACGTTTTGTTAATAACTCGTAAGCCTTACGATTGGCCTTCATGATTTTGTTTCTACCACGGAGGCACGGAGGGCACGGAGGTTCACTGAGATATACGTTTACTGATTGTTTCTTGGTGTTCTGTGTGCCTTAGTGGTTTCATTTTTTGAAATACAAAAGGCATAAATGCAATATTTCTTTTTCTTTTTTTCTCCGTGTTTCTCAGTGCTCCTAATGTCTCCGTGGTTTTATTTTGAAACACAAAAGGCATAAAAGCTAAAATTCTCTTTTCTCCATGGTTTTCTTGTGAACGGCACTGGAATTATCTACATGTTTTTTGCATGCAGTGCCAGTATGCCTTCCACGTATTTGCGGTCGTTCGAAAGGCGTGGTACCTTGTGCTGTCCGCCCAGTTTGCCCCGCTCCCTGAACCACTCGTAAAAAGTGCCTCTGGGCACCGGCCTGATAACCGGCAGCAGCAGCATCAGGTTATGATATCGTTTGGCTTCGTAATCCGAATTGAGCGATTTAAGCGCATTGTCGAGCATTTCGCCGAAATACTCCAGGTTTTCGGGGGGTGTTTCAAATTCAATCACCCATTCGTGGGCTGCTTTATCGTTATCTTTCAAAAAGATAGGGGCAGCGGTGTATTCAGTGATTAAAGCACCGGTTTTTTCGCAGGCGGTAGCCAGGGCTTTTTCGGCATTGTCGATTATCAGCTCTTCACCAAAAGCATTTATAAAACTCCGCGTGCGCCCGGTAATTTTTATCCGGAAAGGATCGGTGGATGTAAACATAACCGTATCGCCAATCAGGTATCGCCATAAGCCGGCGTTGGTACTGATCACCATAGCATAATTTACCCCGGCTTCCACGTCCCAGAGCGGGAGCGTTTTTGGGTTTTCGTTATCAATTTCCGCCAACGGCATAAACTCGTAAAAAATCCCGTAATCGAGCATCAGCAGCATATCATCACCATCAAGGGTATCCTGTATGCCGAAAAATCCTTCGCTGGCATTATAGGTTTCGAGGTAGTGCATTTCGGGCGGACAAATCCTGCGGTACTGTTCGCGGTATGGCGTAAAATTTACACCCCCGTGTACAAACAGCTCGAGGTTTGGCCACACTTCCTTTATGCTTTTCGCTTTTGTGATTTCGAGTATTTTATTCAGCAAAACAAGTGTCCACGATGGCACGCCCGTAATGTTTGTAACATCCTCGTCCTTGGTAATCATGGCCATACGGTACAGCTTGTCTTCCCATTCGTCCATCAGCGCTACGCTCATATCGGGAGTGCGTATCAGTTGTATCCAGAAGGGGAGGTTCTCCATAATGATGGCCGACACATCACCGTGGAAGGTTTCGGCAAATTCGTTATCCGACCTGAAACTGCCACCCATACCCAGCACCTTACCGCTGAAAATTTTTGAAGTCGGGTTGTTGTTACAATAAATTGAAAGCAGGTCTTTACCCCCTTTCATATGGCATTCTTCGAGGGCTTCGGCCGTTACCGGGATAAACTTGCTTTTGTCGCTGGTGGTACCCGAACTTTTGGCAAACCATTTTACTTCCGATGGCCACAGAATATTGTTTTCTCCCTTGCGAAGCCTGTCGATGTAAGGTTTTACCGCATTATAATCACTGATGGGCACCCGCTGCCGGTATTCTTCGAACGAGGTAATGGAGCGGTAGTCATATTTAAGCCCCCATTCGGTATCGCGTGCGGAGTGCAGCAGGCTCTCGAACCATTCCTCCTGAACCTCGTGCGGGTATTTCATAAATAACTCAATCTGGTGAATACGTTTTCGTATGAACCACGATATCACTGAATTAAATAAGGTCATAAGCTATAAGTTCATTGGAGTTCTGTTTTCCAAAAGTAATCATTTATCACAAGTATTCCGGTGATTATCGTCCAGAGTTATACACAAAACATTATTTGCAGTTGGGCATGGTTCGCCACCCGGGCATATAACTGCTGGGTGAAACGGCATATGATTGGTGAAATACTGATGGAAAAATTTAATCCTGCTTTTCAATTTATTCCCTTAATTTTAGTCCGTAATTTATGCAACATGGAAAAACGTAATGCCCTTATAGCCGGGGCTTCAGGCCTGGTTGGCAACAGCCTTTTAAAGCAACTCCTTACCGACGATTTGTACGAAAACGTTGTGGTTATTGTGCGCAAGCCGCTGGA
>CAYNVK010000017.1:6619-16749 GCA_964400395.1 uncultured Lentimicrobiaceae bacterium
TCCTTACCGACGATTTGTACGAAAACGTTGTGGTTATTGTGCGCAAGCCGCTGGATTTAAAGCATCCAAAGCTAACGCAGCTGCTGGTTGATTTTGATTTGCTTGATACCTTTGAGGCAGGAATGCAAGTAGATGATGTATTTTGTGCCCTGGGCACCACCATCAAAACGGCCGGATCGCAGGATGCCTTTTATAAAGTCGATTTCACTTACGTGGTGAACCTGGGGAAATGGTGCCAACACAATGGTGTTCAGCGGTTTCTGATTGTGAGTTCTATGGGTGCATCGGCAAAATCAGGAATATTTTATAACCGGGTTAAAGGAGAAATGGAAGCGGCTGTAAGCCAGCTGCATATTCCGCAGGTACAGGTTTTCAGGCCGTCGTTGCTTATGGGAAACCGCAACGAAAAAAGGGGAGGTGAAAAAATTGCCCAGGTGGTTATGGGTGCTCTCGGATTCCTTTTTGTTGGACCTTTGCTGAAATACAAAGCCATTCATGCCGATGTGGTTGCCGGGGCTATGATAAAAGCAGCAAAATCAGGAGTTAATGGTTTTACTGTATATGAATCGGGCCAAATGCAACTGATGGTCTAATGAAGCATACATGGCAGCACCTAAATAGCAAATCAGCTAAATGACCAGTGGGTATGGGCGAAATTTATTTTGTGTAATCCGCATTAATGCAATATATTTGATTTTAAAACTCAATTCATGCAAACCATCCCCGATTTTTTCGAAGAAAATGTAGCCAAATATCCGGATAACGTATATCTCTGGGAAAAAACAACCGCCAATTACGAGGGTACAACCTATACCCGGGTAAAAGCACTTGTCGAACAGTTTGCGGCGGGGCTGCTCAGCCTGGGCGTAAAAAAAGGCGATCGCATCGCACTCATATCCGAAGGTCGTAACTCGTGGGTGATAAGCGAATTAGGAATGCTTTATATCGGTGCCATCAATATCCCATTATCGGTTAAACTGGCCGAGCCCGACGAAATACGATACCGCTTGTCGCATGCCGGGGCAAGTATGGCCATAGCATCGGCTAACCAGGTAAAAAAAATCAGGGATGTAAAACCCACCCTTCCTGACCTGGTGAAACTTATTTTGTTGGATGGAAATGAAGAGGATGCATCAGAAATTTCGTACAATAAGGTGTTAGAACTGGGAAAAGAATTCCTGCAAACATCCGCTGAAGCTTTCGCGCAGGCCCGCCAGCTGGTGCAACCCAACGACCCGGCCAACATCTGTTATACCTCCGGTACCACCGCCGATCCCAAAGGCATAGTGCTTTCGCATAATAACTATGTGGCCAACGTAAAGCAAGGGTATTCATTGATGGATATTCCGCCGCATTATACCACACTGCTTATTTTGCCCTGGGATCATGCCTTTGCACACACGGCAGGTATTTATTGCATGATGGGCATGGGTGCCTCACTGGCCTCGGTGCAGGTGGGCAAAACCGGTATGGAAACGCTCAAAAATATCCCTGTCAACATCAAGGAAATAAAGCCTAACCTGCTGCTGAGTGTTCCGGCACTGGCCTCCAATTTCAAAAAGAATATTGAAAAAGGCATCAGCGATAAGGGTTTCGTGGTGAATGCCCTGTTTAAGCATGCCCTCAAAATTTCGTACGCTTACAACAACGACGGTTGGAAAAAAGGTCCCGGGCTTACTTCACTTTATAAGCCACTGATGAAGCTGTACGACAAAATATTATTCAGCAAAATCCGCGAAAGTTTTGGCAGCCGCCTCGATTTTTTTGTGGGTGGAGGTGCCCTGCTCGACATCGAATACCAGAAGTTTTTTTATGCCGTTGGCATGCCTATGTTCCAGGGATACGGGCTCACAGAGGCCTCGCCTATTATTTCTTCCAATTCGGCGGCTAAACATAAATTTGGTTCGTCGGGTTACCTGGTAAAAGATATGCTGCTTAAAATTTGTGATGAACAAGGCAACGAACTCCCTACCGGCGAATCGGGTGAAATAGTGATAAAAGGCGAAAATACCATGCTTGGATACTGGAATAACCCCGAGGCCACTGCCCAATCGCTTCGCGACGGATGGCTCTATACCGGCGACCTTGGTTATATGGATAATGACGGTTTCCTTTATGTGCTGGGTCGTTCAAAGAGCCTTTTGATTGCCGACGATGGCGAAAAATACAGCCCCGAGGGAATTGAGGAAGCTTATGTGGGACAGAGCAAATACATTTCGCAATGCATGCTTTATAATAACCAGCACCCATATACCATCGTGCTGCTGGTACCCGATAAAGCCAATATCCTTCACCACCTGAAACACAAAGGGCTCGATCCGGCTACAGATGCAGGCATACGTGAAGCTATCCGGTGTATTGGCCACGAGCTGAACCAGTACCGTAAACACGGGCATTATGGACATATGTTCCCGCACCGTTGGCTGCCGGCCTCCATTGGCATATTACCGGTTGCTTTCACCGAAGACAACCATATGATGAACTCAACCATGAAAATAGTACGGGGTAAAATTACAGCCCACTACCAGCCGCTTATCGATTTCATGTATACCTCCGAAGGCAAAAACCTGTACCACATCAAAAATATTGAGAATATGAAGGCATTCCTAGGGAAATAGGTTGCCTGTAAATAATTCCGACGGGTGAAATTTAAATTTGCCCCGAGTTAAAATTTTGTGGAGATGCCTGGTGGATAGGGTGTTGAAAAGTAAAGCTTTGAGAGATGTGTTACAGTTTTTGGATGGCTATAACATTCTAAGGACTTTTGTCGCACATCCGCCTTCAGTCTCCCTGCCTAATTCAATGTTAAAAAAGTGATCACATTCCCTAATTGTAAAATAAACCTGGGTCTTTGGGTTACCCAAAGGCGAACCGATGGATATCATAATATACAAACGGTAATGATGCCCGTGCCCTGGTGCGATGCACTCGAAATGGTGCCAGCCGGCGGGAAGCAAACTACACTTACTGTTAGCGGTACCCGGGTTGACTCACCCATCGAAAAAAATCTTTGTTACAAAGCCTGGCAACTGATGGCTGATAATTACGGCATTCCGCCGGTGGATATTCACCTGCATAAGGTTATTCCCACGGGTGCAGGGCTTGGTGGAGGTTCGGCGGATGCCTCGTTTGCATTGAAATTACTGAATACTTTATTTAACCTGCAGTTTAGCAACGAAGTGCTTCGCCTGCTGGCAGTTCAGTTGGGGATGGACTGCCCGTTTTTTATTGAAAATGTACCTGCGCTTTCCACAGGCCGGGGCGAGTTGCTCAGTCCTGTATCGCTTAAGCTCAACGGC
Organism: uncultured Lentimicrobiaceae bacterium; assembly: GCA_964400395.1. Classification (GTDB taxonomy): domain Bacteria; phylum Bacteroidota; class Bacteroidia; order Bacteroidales; family UBA4417; genus UBA4417. The sequence continues at coordinate 9,919 of CAYNVK010000017.1, forward strand.
ATGTATCTGCTGATTGTAAAACCTCCTGTGCATGTGAGTACTGCCGCGGCTTTTGCAGGTATAAAACCCATGTTACGCGAAAACTCAATTCACGAAATTACATCGCTCCCGGTTCATGAATGGCGTAAATTGCTTCACAACGACTTCGAAAGTACCGTGATGGCATTGTATCCCGAAACAGGGGAGATAAAAAATGAATTGTACCGCAAGGGTGCAGTATATGCAGCATTAAGCGGCAGCGGATCGGCCGTATTCGGGCTTTTCGAAAAACCTGTTTCGCTTGAGTTTGCGGGTTGCGATGTTTTTGGAACCTTACTTGGGAGCCAGCTTTAACAGGATAATCGCTACGATAGAGTACAAAAAATTCGGGATCCACAAAGCAATAGATGCAGGCAGGTTCCCGAAAATGGCAAATACCGAACTGATCTGCAGCAGCAGGATAAAGGTAAAGGCTATCGCAATTCCCATTCCCAGGTGCATGCCTATGCCACCTCTTACCTTACGGCTCGAAAGTGCCACCCCGATGAAAGTGAGCACAATATTGGCAAAGGGGAACGTAAGCCGCTTGTATTTTTCGAGGTTAAACTGCCCGGTAAGCGTACTGCCCCTCATTTTCTCCTGCTCAATGAACTTATTTAACTGGGTATAGGTCATGATTTTGGCGTCCTCTATATCAACTTTAAAGTCGGCCGGGGTAAATTTCATCACCGTATCCGTTTCTGTTCCCTGGTACACGGTTTCGCCGTTCGATTGAATTTTCCGGGTCAGGTAGTTGGTCATATGCCATCGGCTCTGTATGCTGTCCCAGGTAATCATGTCGGCTTTCAGTTTTAGTTTCAGGCCGGTGCTGTCAAATTTTTCGAGGCTGAACCTGTACCCTATATTCCCGATGCTGTTAAAATTTTCGACATAAATATAGGTACCCGGCTCCAGTTGCAGGTGAAGGTTCATTTCGTTCGACTTGAACGGGTTTTTGATATACCGCTTTTCGAAGGCCCGCAAATCGCGGTTGGTATAGGGTATCACATAATTCATTAACGCAAACGAAAGCACAGTAAGGAAAATGGCCGAAACAAGGTACGGAACCAATATCCGCCAGAAACTGATTCCGGCATTGAGCATAGCCACAATTTCGGTATTGGATGCCATGCGGCTAGTGAAATACACCACGGCAATAAATGTGAACAACGAACTGAACATGTTCACAAAATAGGGGATGAAATTGAGGTAATAATCAAATACGATGGCTTTGAGAGGCGCATCTTTTTCAATAAAATCATCAATCTTTTCCGAAATATCGAAAATGATGATGATAACCGTAAGCAGGAGAATGGAATAAAAGTAAGTCCCCAGGAACTTACGGATGATATAAAAGTCGAGTTTTTTCAGTCCAAGCACTTTGTTCGGCAGTATTTATTGGGTAATTTGCACTTAGGCGGGTTACCCGGTTTGGGATTTCAAAAGTACGAAAGTGATCAATAGCTGCGACGAACTTTTATTCTCAGTTGATCGGCAGGTAACAGGCAGCTAAAGTTTCACTGATAATTGTTTCACCATGGTCGATTTCCAGCTTGTAAAATCTCCTTCTTCGAGGTGTTTGCGGGCTTCGCTTACCAGCCACTGGTAAAAGGCAAGGTTGTGAATACTGGCAATCATAGGCCCCAGCATTTCGCCTGCCTTAAACAGATGTTTTACGTACGCGCGGCTGTATTCGTGGTCTACATACGATGTTCCTTCTTCATCGAGGGGCGAAAAATCATCTTTCCATTTTTCGTTTCGCAGGTTAATGGTGCCTTTGCTGGTGAACAGCATCCCGTTGCGGCCATTGCGGGTGGGCATCACACAATCGAACATATCAATACCGAGCGCGATGTTTTCGAGGATATTAACCGGTGTGCCGACTCCCATGAGGTAGCGGGGTTTGTCCTTGGGCAGTATGCCGCATACCAGTTCGGTAATTTCGTACATCATTTCGGCCGGTTCGCCAACTGACAAACCTCCGATTGCATTTCCATCGGCATTGTGCGAAGCAATTACTTCGGCCGATTTAATCCTAAGGTCGCGGTAAGTGCTGCCCTGTACAATGGGGAACAGCGATTGCTCATAACCGTAATGCGGATCTGTTTCCTTGAACCGTTTCATGCAACGTGCCAGCCAGCGGTGGGTAAGATCGAGCGACTGGCTGGCATACTCGTAATCGCAGGGCCAGGGCGTACACTCATCAAATGCCATCATTATATCAGCACCTATAGTGCGCTCAATATCCATTACATTTTCGGGTGTAAAAAGATGTTTCGATCCATCGATATGCGAATGAAACATAACACCTTCCTCTTTCAGTTTTCGTCTTTCAGTGAGCGAATACACCTGGTATCCGCCGCTATCGGTGAGTATGGGCCGGTCCCAGCCATTAAATTTATGCAGCCCGCCGGCTTTTGCCAGTATATCGAGCCCGGGCCTGAGGTACAGATGATACGTATTGCCGAGGATAATCTGGGCTTTAATATCATCTTTAACATCGCGCATATGTACCGCTTTTACAGCACCTGCCGTGCCTACGGGCATAAATACCGGCGTTTCAATCAGGCCGTGAGCGGTGGTAATGGTGCCCCTTCGGGCCGAACTATACGGGTCAGTGAGCTTTAATTCGAATTGCATCCTTGTTTGGGTATGTCAGTAGGCAAATAATATTGAGAAAACTTTTTGTTGCCACTGGTTCATACGGTCAGGGCAGGATGAAAAAAAGAGGTATTCCACAATATAATGATTAACAAAACAAATTTTATAACCGCTATCTGTCAGTAATACAGTTATCTACACAGGTGATGGGCTGTTATAAACTTTTTTGCAAAGATAGATCATAATTCATTTCAGAATAATACTTTTGTTAGCCCAATTCATGTTATTGATGATCCAGGATATCTACGCTCAAAATCCGTTGTTGTTTATTGCCCTTGCTGTACTGGCTTTTATTACCATAATTCAGTTGATTTACTATTGGAGCATTTATGGTAAAGTGGCCTTTTTCAGGCAGAAAAACGAGTTTGTCCGTTCCGACCAGGGTGTTTCGGTGATTGTGTGTGCTCGCGACGAGTATCACAACCTGAAAGAGAACCTGCCGTTGCTGCTGGCACAGGATTATTCGCAGTTCGAAGTTGTTGTTGTTAACCATGGCTCCGAGGACGAAACAAATTACCTGCTCCGCGACCTGGCCGAAGTACATAAAAATCTGAAAATAGTAAATGTACCCCAGGACCTTAATTTCTTTACAGGAAAGAAGTTTCCTTTGTCGATAGGCATTAAATCAGCCAGTTACGAAATTTTGCTGTTTACAGATGCCGACTGCGTTCCGGCCAGCAACCAGTGGCTCCGGCGTATGGCTGCCAACTTTACCGAGGGAACCGAAATTGTGCTTGGGTATGGTGCCTACAGCAAGTCGAAATCGCTGCTCAACCTGCTGATCCGTTTCGATACCACCCGTATTGCCATGAACTACCTTGGTTTTGCCCGGGCAGGCATGCCTTACATGGGAGTTGGCCGTAATATGGCTTACCGTAAATCATTATTTTACAGGCAAAACGGATTTATTTCGCATTATCGTATACAATCCGGCGACGACGATTTGTTTATTAACAAAGCAGCTACAGACAGAAATACCCGGATCGAAATTCAGGCAGAGGCACTAACCATCAGCAAGCCGAAAACATCCCTCGATCAATGGATCAGGCAGAAACGGCGGCACCTGCAAACGGGGAGTTACTACAAACCCGTTCATAAATTTGTACTGGGATTATTTGCTTTTACACAAACACTGTACTGGGCCCTGGCTATTACTTTGCTGGTGTTGTGGTATCAGCCGTATGTTGTACTGGGTATTATAGGGCTGCGCCTGTTCACCCAGTTGCTGGTAACCGGCAAGGTGATGAAAAAACTTTCGGAAACGGGATTTTTGTTACTGGTCCCGTTCTTTGAGCTGTTCCTGATGATTATAAGCCCCATACTTGCGTTTGCCAACCTGCTCAGTAAACCCGTAAAGTGGAGATAGCCTTTTTGCAGACGTTGACAACAAAATAATTACAAATGAGTTATTAAGATATTAATACTAAATGATGTTTGTAAATTTTTGAGGAGGTGGTCAAAGCAGAGCATAGTCTAAATATCAGCAAAACAGAACGTGATTACCGTTTGGTTAAGCAGATTCTGGAATCGGGAAACCGGTCCGCATATGCGCAGCTGATGGACGAATACTTCGAAAAGGTTTATGCCCGGATGCTGAAAATGACCGGCCAATCCAGCGATGCAGAAGATCTTACCATGGAGGCTTTTAATAAGGCTTTCAGCAAACTTGATCAATATACCCCCGATTTTGCATTCAGCACCTGGCTTTACAGGATTGCAAAAAATAACTGCATCGATTACCTGAGGCGAAACAAAAAGGAAAACGAAAATATACTTAATCAGCAGGAGGCAGGCAATGGAATGGTTGCCCACGAACTGGCAAACCAGCTGCCAAGCCCCGAGCAACTGATGATCAATCGCCAGGAAACACGGTTACTCCGCGAAATTGTTGATACGCTTCACCCCAAGTACAAGGATATTGTTATCGATCATTACTTCAACGAATTATCGTGCGAAGAAATAGCCAACAAACTGAACCTGCCCGAAGGTACGGTGAAAGTGCGGCTTTTCAGGGCCCGCGAATTGCTTTATAATATTATGAGTAAATCGTAATGGCGATTTACGATTTATGATTAAGGATTTGAACACGTTTTCAGGTGCTCAGTCTTATCATTGAAGGGTTGAAAGGCCTATTCCGACAAATCCGGGTACTTCAGCCTGCAGTTTCACCGCTTTAATTTCAATGCCACCCGTCTCTGTATTATTCTGAGCTTGTTTCTCTGTAAGCTTGTAACATTGAAACCCTGAAACCCTGAAACATTGAAACCTTGAAACCCTATATTTTGAAACTGAAACATTGTGAACCTATTAATGAGTTATTTCAGCCTTTTCGAGTGCTTTCCGGCAGGCTATACGTCCGGCTTCAATCAGTTCTTCCGATTTGTAAAAATCGAATGTGGAACAGATATCAACCGAGGTTTCGATAACTATATCCGGGTTGTATTTGTCAATATATAAACTTGCAGCTTTGTTCTGCGCAAGGATAATTGAATCGGAAATTACATCAAACAAATTGTAGGGCTTTGGTTTTGCAGGACGACCTTTTCGGTATTTTTCAACATACAGATCAATGAGCCCCGACCATTTTTCATTCAACGCCGCCCTCATTTTGCTGTAATGTATTTCCTGCTCCTTCAGCAGTTTTTTTTCGGGCAGTACAGGCTCGTATGGTATATTGGCATTAACATTAACAGCTACCAGTACATCACCCGGGTTGCGTTTAATAAGGTCGAGCGGTAAAGGATTGAGCACCCCGCCATCGACCAGCCTCATATTTTTATGATATACAGGCAGAAAAACTGTGGGAATGGAACAGGAAGCCCTGATGGCCAGCAGCAGGTTGCCTGCATCAAAAACTACTTCCCTGTGACCCTCGAGGTCGGCAGCCACGCACGAAAATGGAATTGGCAAATTTTCGATGTTCATATCGCCAATGTATTCGCCAACCACTTTCATAATTTTTTCGCCTTTTATCAGGCCTCCGTGCCCCACTGCCAGGTCCATAAATTTGAGCATATCCATTTTAGTGACCGACAACAGCCACTCTTTAAATTCGGGTAACGTGCCTTTGGCCTGCATGGCACCTACCAGGGCGCCCATGGATGTGCCTGAAATGGAAGTTATGTTATATCCCGAATCCAATAATTCTTCAATCACTCCAATATGGGCTATGCCCCGGGCACCACCACTCGAAAGAACCAAGGCTATATTTTGTTTCATAGGTCAGATATAGAATTTTTACACCGGCGAAACCCGGGGTTTACGTAAAATAAGGCGTAACAAATTTAGTGACTTTCGGGATAACCAGGCAGCGAACACGTGATATCTTTCAGGGTTAGCGTGGTGACTTCGGCCGGTGAAAAGGGGAGGGGCGCACAGATAGCCATGGCATAATCAGGCGCTATATTAAAGGCTTCAATTCCATAGCCCTCGGCCTCAGCATTACCAGTGAGCAGATATGAATCGCCGTTTTTCCGGATTGTGAACGAATTGAGATGCTGCGTTAAACCACGGCCTATGGCTTTGAGATAACTTTCCTTAATGGTCCATAAAGTGATAAAGTATTGCATACGTTCATCCTCTTCCAGCGCCATCAGGTCATCAATTTCAGGCTGCGAAAAAAAACGCTCGGCTATCCGCAGGTTCACCTTTCGAACCCGTTCCACATCAATTCCCAGTTCCTGCGCTGATACCGCGCAAACTACATAATTACCCGAATGTGAAATGTTAAAATGAACGTTACTGAGGTTGGCTATGTGGGGTTTGCCTTTTTCGCCGAACACAAGTTCTATTTCCTGGGCAGCATTGCTGAGGTATTGCCCTACCGAATACCTTGCCAGTAACTCGCCGGCAACGGTATGCAGCTTGCTGGTCAGGTTCTGCCTGTTGCGAACACGTAATCTTCCTGACTCCGGCAGATACTGTAGCAGTGTATCCTGGAATTCAGCAGCAAATTCTTCCTCCCCCAGCTGTACCACGAAAGCTTTGATCATCATACTGCGACTATCGTCAAATTCAAATTATTTAAAATATCCCTGCAATTCTGCTTCTCCATTCTCCCCATCTCCCCATCCCCTTGTCTCCTTGTCTCCCTGTCCCCCTGTCTCCCAGTCTTCCTTCTCACCCTTTCCCGGCAGCAGCCACATCGTGCAT
>CAYNVK010000018.1:0-16586 GCA_964400395.1 uncultured Lentimicrobiaceae bacterium
CACTTCTTCGTGCGCCCAGCCTGTTTCGCCGCCATGACCGGTGTAGTTGATTATGAGACTCCCCTTTTCGATACGCTGGGTTATGGCTTTATTCACCTCGGGGTATCGGTTTCCCTGGGGTGTAGCCACCTGCATATACGAATCGAGATATATTTTGTCGAGGTTCACATCCGGATCATTGGTTTCTATTCCTGAAGCCATTTGCTCGGCCTGGGCAATATGGTCATTCAGATCTTCATCGTCGGCTACGAAAGTAATCACATTCTGCCAATCACCCGAAGTTTCGGGCGACGGAGTTGAATAATGAATGATCTTATCCACTGCCTGTTCAGCTTCCAGCGCCGTTCGCACAGGCAGGCGGCCTATACCGATATCGATAACATCATTGTACGATTGTCCTTCGTTATCGTCGAGCATGCCAAAGTAATCGTCGGATACCAGCGAACTAACCGGGTTGTACGATTCGGGCGATTGCCACGCCGGTATAAAGTTGCTGTTATCAGGAATTTTATTTTTATAATCGTAGGATGCATCACCAAACAATAACAGGTATCGGGGCATGGTAACCTGATCCGTTTTCAGGTAGAGCATTCTCAAAAAATCACGGATAGCAGTAATATCAGTATTTCCCGAACTGAACTCGTTGTAAATAGTTGCCGGGTCGAGCACCAGAACACTGAGGTCGGATGCCGACGAATGGAATGATGCCAGGCGCTGCGCTTGCTGCATAAAAACCTGGGGCGCGAGTATGATCATATCAGCCCCGGCAGAGGCATGCAAATCCTGGTTCGGTATTTTGGATACAAACTGAGGTTTTAACAGATGTGCATCGTCGAATGCAACAAACTGCCGAACAGAATCGGAAGGCTTTTTGAATACCAGGGCATTGCCTTCTGCAGAAGCGGGCACCAGGGTTACATTTGCAGGGTCGGTAACATCCCATATCTTAGCTTTTCCGGCAGCATCAGCAATGCTGAACCTGGCAATATGACCTGAACCCACGGAACGGCTGTCGCGAAAATCGAGTTGCCCGACGGTAAAGCGCAGATCGCAGCGTGCATTTATGTCAATCAGATCGAGGTAACCTATTCCCCCCGAAGAAGTTTTGTTATAACGCACATCAATTTTTAACGGCAACGCAACGCCCGTTAAGGTTGAATAAACCGTGGCACCTGTTGCAACCGGGCTATCGGCAAATCCCGAAACAGGCATAAGCGATGCACTCCAGGTTTCATTCCCAGCCGAAAACCCGAAAGAACTTCGGCTTAACGATTTGGCAGCCATCACCGAACGAACCTTAACTTCGCCCCCGCTTGCCAGCGCAGGTAAACTGAAATCATAAGTTTTATTCAGAATAATTTCGAAACTCTGAGCAAACCATTGCCTGCCCGATTTTATAAGGTTCAGGTTATTTTCGTCGAAAGTCTCAAGGTAATCATACGCGGTAACCTGGTCAGTTTCGGCATTGCTTATCTGGCTGTCTGTTTTTATCCGCTTCCCTGATCCCTGGTCGGGAGTAAGGAAATAACAAATAGTATCGGTGTACAGATGGGTGCTGTGTTCCCACATAGCCCGCGATGAATTATACAGCCAGGTTACAGGTCCCTGGGCATAAAATACAACCTGGTCGCCCACATCAAATTTCCCGTCATCCTGCCCGGTAACATCAATGGCACATTCAGGCAAATCGTCGGGACGGAAAGCGGCATTGGGTTCAGGTAGCATTTTGCCCCCGCGCCCGTAAACACCGATTTTCATCGGGTTAAGCGTAGCCATATTAATTCCCATTGCCTGCAGATCGTTATATCCCAGTTGGTAAATTCCGGTTTTAGTAACTGCAAGTTTGTACCAGTTGCCTTCAGCAAGTACCGAATGGCTGGCATAAACTGCCTGTTTGCTTTTTAAAGCCTGCTTTGTTTCTCCAAACCTGATCCGGAAAGTAGAAAGCTTCATCACTTTCATGGTCAGCGTATCCATTACATAGGGAAGGATTTCGACTTGTATCCCACTTTGTTTCCTGCTCATTACAGTGCGTGCCGAAAACGATAGTGCCGATGGAATGGCTGCGCCCGAATGTTGAATAATGCCGGATTCGTCAGCCGTAACGGGTATAAAAACACAGTTGTCGATGATAACATCTTCCGAAATATTCCCATCGTAAAAAGTTTCGCTCCAAACCGGCAAACTGCCAGCGCCCGAGTACACTGCCCCATCGAAAGATAAATTCCGGTACACGCTGTCAATGGTAGTAACCACAACCGGATTTTTCCACGATACGGAGCGGGAATAAAACTGTGCCTGCGATAAAAATGGCAACAGCAAAGCCACCAGCAACAAAATGCCCTCAATGGCTTTTGCGGCTGGCAATGTGGGGAGAGTATGTTTTTTTTGTTTCCTGAACAACAAATACTGCAGAATTTCTATTAACAGTTTCGGCAATGATAAAAAACAAAAAAGGGGATATGAATCTCCTTTCCTATTTAATATTAAAAACGGTAAAAAGATTTCATTATTGCAAAAGCCCAGATATTTTACAAAAGCCAGTCGCAATAGCATTTTTTTTTGTAATATTGTCCTGTTAAATATGCATACAAAAGCATCATCCATATTAGCATTAGCATTTCTGTGCCTGGTCATAACCCGGGTTTCAGGACAGGATGTTGCATTCTCCCAGTTTTACGCCAACCCGGTGTACCTCAACCCCGCCCTTGCCGGCAACAGGATTTGCCCCCGTGTTACCCTCAACTACCGGAACCAGTACCCTGAAATCGGCGGTAACTATGTGTCGTACAGCGCCTGTTTCGACATGTATGCAAAATCAATATCAGGAGGGATTGCTGTACTTGCAAATTCTGATAAAAGCGGCCCGCTGGCTACTATATCGGGCAGTGCAGTGTATTCGTACCACCTGAATCTCAGCAAAAAAATCACCATGAATGCCGCCCTGCAGGCAGGTTTTTTACAATACCGCCTCAACTGGGAAAACCTGGTTTTCGAAGATATGATTGTTCCCGGTACCGGCGAAATTCTACCAAGCAGTCCCAATGAGCAACAGCCTCCGAAACTCAATATCGGCGATGTAGATTTCTCAAGCGGAATAGTTCTAGGCTACGAAGAGCGTTTTTACCTGGGCGCAGCGGTTCATCATATCACCAGTCCCGATATGGCCTTTTACCAGGGCAGCACCAGCCGCCTCGATCCGAAGCTTACCCTGCATGCAGGCGCTTTATTCAGCCTCGGACAGGGTTCGGTACCCGGTCGCGAAAACGACAACCTGTCCATTTCGCCAAACATTGTGTACATGCAGCAAGGCAAATTTCACCAGCTTAACGGCGGAATGTATGTAAACTTCTATCCGTTTGTGTCAGGCCTGTGGCTCCGGCACAATTTTGAGAATCCTGATGCGTTAATCGTATTATTGGGATTTCAGCAACCCACCTTTAAAGCCGGTTACAGTTTCGACTTTACGGTATCAAAAATGGGGATGCCGGCAGGTGGCGCACACGAGATATCATTTGTATGGTTTTTACCATGCCCGAAAAAAGAATTCAAGTATAAGGCAATAAAATGCCCCAGTTTTTAGTTAATACCCAAACAAACCATTAAAAGAGATGGCAAACTACGGCAAATTAGCAGCAAAAGTAATGTTTGCAGCAACAATTGCACTTCTGGTTTCTTGTAAGAGTAAAGAAACTTCGTCAACTACAGGTTGGAAATATAATGATCCCAAAAACGGGGGATTCGAAGTAGCAGATTATAAGAGCCCGATTACCGGGCCCGGTTTAGTGTATATCGAAGGCGGTACTTTCACCATGGGACGTATCAGTGATGATCCTATGTACGAATGGAATAACATCCCCCGCAGGGTTACCATTCCCAGTTTTTATATGGATGAAACCGAAGTATCGAACCTCGATTATACAGAATATCTGTACTGGCTAAGCCGTGTTTTTGGCACAAATTACCCACAGGTTTACCAGAAAGCTTTGCCAGATACCCTGGTATGGCGCGAAAAACTGGGTTACAACGAGCCACTGATCGAAACCTACCTTCGCCACCCGGCTTACAGAAACTATCCAGTAGTTGGCGTTAGCTGGTTACAGGCCAATGATTACTGCTTATGGCGTACCGACAGGGTAAACGAAATGCTGCTGGTGCAGAATGGCAACCTCGAACTTGATCCTTCGCAGAAAGACGAAAACAATTTTAACACCGAAGCTTACCTCGCCGGTCAATATACAGGTATTGTAAATAAACCCATGCGCGACCTTAACCCGAACGGTACCGGCGAACGCCGCGTACGTATGGAAGATGGAATCCTGCTTTCGAAATACAGGCTGCCAACCGAAGCCGAATGGGAATTTGCAGCATACGGGTTGGTTGGAAACACACATTATGAAAGAGTTGTTGAGCGTCGCATTTATCCATGGAACGGAACAGTACTCCGCACCGACGAAAAAGCATATTATGGCAATTATGTGGCTAACTTCAAACGCGGAAGAGGCGACTATATGGGCGTAGCCGGCAACCTGAACGATGGTGCTGCTATTCCTGCCGAAGTAGGTTCATTCTGGCCCAACGACTATGGCCTATACAACATGGCCGGCAACGTAGCCGAATGGGTTATGGATGTATATCGCCCATTAAGCTTTGAAGATGTAAGCGACTTCGCACCATTCCGTGGTAATACCTTCCAGACCAAACAAACCGATGCACAGGGTTACCTTGTTCCTAAAGACAGCCTCGGCCGGATAAAATACCGCCCGGTAAGAGAAGAAGAAGCCATGGGTCGTTTCAACTACCGCAAAGCCGATAATATCAACTACCTTGATGGCGACAACCAATCACTTGCAGGCGTTGACTGGCTTGCTCCGAACGAAGGAGGAACCACTACCGATAAAATGTACGAATACGGAACTTCATCGCTGATCAGCGACCAGGTAAGGGTATTCAAAGGCGGATCGTGGCGCGACCCAGCCTATTACCTCAGCCCTGCAGCACGCCGTTCGCTTGACGAAAAGATGTCGACAAACTACATCGGGTTCCGATGTGCCATGGGTGCCGTTGGCGGTTCAGCACCGTCAGGAAGATAAAACACCTGTTTGTTTATAAAAAAACCCATCTGTTAGCCGGATGGGTTTTTTATTTTAAGTACTTTGCATATTCAAAACCCGGAAAGCCTTATGCGTACAACCCTCGATGAACTTTACAACATATTTCTTACGGTTCGGACCATTTCGACCGACTCCAGGCAAATACCCGATGGATGCCTGTTTTTTGCCCTGAAAGGTGAAAATTTTGATGGAAATGTGTACGCGAAAAACGCAGTTGAAAAAGGAGCCGCCTATGCTGTGATTGACGATGCCAGCTTTGAGTGCGAAAAAACGCTGCTTGTCGACGATGTACTTACTACGCTTCAGCAATTGGCGCTCATGCACCGTCGCAAACACAACATACCCGTACTGGCTATCACAGGCAGTAACGGGAAAACCACCACCAAGGAACTGATCAATGCAGTGCTTAGCCGTAAATACCGGGTAACCGCCACCAGGGGAAATTTCAACAACCATATCGGTGTTCCGCTTACATTACTCCAAATTACGGCTGATACCGAATTGGCCATTATCGAAATGGGTGCAAACCACCAGGGCGAAATTGCCCAACTCTGCACTTTTGCAGAGCCAACCTATGGAATGATAACAAATATCGGCAAGGCGCACCTCGATGGCTTTGGAGGTTACCAGGGTGTGATAAAAGCAAAAAGCGAGCTGTATGCCTGGCTGCGAAATACCGGGGGACAGGTGTTCGTAAATGCAGGGAATGAATTGCTGATGGAACTCACTACAGGTATGAACCGGATTTTATATGGTTCTGATCAAAGTGCATTCTGCAACGGAACTGCCGGAACAAATTCCGAAATGCTTGTAATCCAATGGAATTCCAATAACGGCCCTATCCATATCCAAACCCATCTTGTCGGAAATTATAATTTCGAAAATGCCATGGCCGCCATTTGTATAGGAGTGGCTTTTAATGTTTCCACTGAAGAAATTCAGTCCGCAATTTCGGAATATATTCCATCGAACAGCCGGTCGCAGGCCATGAAAACGGTCAGAAATTCAATCATACTCGATGCATACAATGCCAACCCCACAAGTATGCAGGCAGCACTCAGCAATTTCAGCCAGGTTAAAGCCGATCATAAAATGGTGATACTCGGCGATATGCTCGAATTAGGTGATGAGAGCCCTGCCGAACACCAGGCAATCATTAACCTGGTACAGGAATCAGCTTTTGAAAAAGCAGTATTTGTTGGTCCTGAATTTAAAAAAGCTGCTGGTCAGCGGTTTATATGTTTCACACATTCGGATGAAGCATACCAATGGCTGCTTGAACAGAAACCCGAAGGCTATACCATACTTATTAAAGGATCGCGGGGTATAAAGATGGAGAAAGTACTCGATGCCTTGTAAAACAGGCGGCTACATAAGTTGTATTAATTCCAATCTAAAAACGTAATGCAAAAACACCGTATCATCGGGATCATGTCGGGCACTTCACTGGATGGCGTTGACCTTGCATATTGCGAATTTGAAGAATCCGGTAACTCGCATACCTTTATAATAGGAGCCTGCGAAACTGTTGCTTACCCTGACAGCTGGCTCGCGCAAATAAACTCACTTCCCGGCGCATCAGCCCTTGAATATGCCGAAACGCACACGCGGTATGGACGGTACCTGGGTGAACTGGTCCGTAATTTTATCAGCAAACACTACCTTGAAGTTGATTTTGTGGCCAGCCACGGGCATACTATTTTCCACAACCCGGCAAACCATTTTACATCACAAATTGGCGAAGGTGCTGCCCTGGCGGCGGCATGCGGGTTGCCCGTGGTGTGCGATTTCCGCACCGGCGATGTGGCCGCAGGTGGACAAGGTGCTCCCCTGGTTCCCATTGGCGACCAGTTTCTTTTTCCCGATTACGACTACTGCCTGAACCTGGGCGGGTTTGCAAACATATCGATGCAATTAAAAGGCAAACGCCTGGCCTTCGATATTTCGCCTGCCAATATTATACTTAATTATTTTGCTGCCCAAAAAGGGAAAGTTTACGATAAGAATGGAGCCATAGCTGCTGCAGGCAAAACAGATGATAACCTGTTACAAACCCTCAATAACCTGGGGTATTACCACATGGAACCGCCTAAATCATTGGGCCGCGAATGGATAGAAAAAGAAATAATTCCCCTGATCAGGCTTTTCAACATCAGCACCGAAGACGCTGCAAGTACATTTTGCGAACATATTGCCATGCAGATTGGCGCCGTTACCGACCATAATCCGCTGAAGCGAATGCTGATTACAGGTGGAGGAGCGTTCAACACTTACCTGCTGAGTCGTATATCGGCAAATACCCGGGTGCAACTTCATATTCCTGATGCTGATATTGTTAACTATAAAGAAGCAATCATATTTGCCTACCTGGGCCTGCTTCGGATGCAGCAAAAGCCCAACTGCCTGGCTTCGGTTACTGGTGCAAATCACAATGTATCAGGCGGTGCCATTTACCTGCCTTAAAATAACAGGAACCCGATCAAATATTGAAGTTACATTTGTACGATTATGTTGCTGTTTTTACCTACTTTTGCGCCTTCAAAAAAAAACAGCCTATCCTATAGTAACCCACTGAAATTAAGAATTTTCGACAACCAGAAGCGTTATGAATTTTTCTAAAAAAGCTTTAATTTCCCTACTAACACTCGTACTCCTGATCATTCCGGCCATGAGCTTTGCTGCAGGAACCGATACTGTACCTTCACTATTTGGCATCCGACTGGAGTTTATTGTATTTGCCCTTACCCTGGTTGGCGTGGCTGTATTTCACAACAAAACTATGTTTGTTGCGCTCACAGGGTTGGCTGTATTGATTATCGTGAAATATAGCTTCCTTCCGGGGTATTCGTTTATCGAGCATATTGCGGGAACGTCGCACGCAGAAGGCGAATGGCGCACCTTACTGAACCTTACCGGGTTGCTGTTCGGATTTGGAATCCTGGCTAAAATATTCGAGGAATCGGGCGTGCCGGATAAACTGCCTGCTATTTTGCCCAACGATTGGAAGGGGGGATTTGTACTGCTGATACTCATTTTTGTATTGTCGAGTTTCCTCGACAACATAGCTGCAGCCATGATAGGCGGCACGGTAGCCGTAGTTGTTTATAAAGGGAAAGTGCACCTCGGGTACCTGGCAGCTATTGTGGCAGCCAGCAATGCCGGTGGTTCCGGTTCGGTAGTAGGCGATACTACCACAACGCTGATGTGGATTGACGGCGTAAACCCGCTCGATGTTACCCATGCATATGTGGCAGCTTTTTCGGCTATGTTTATTTTTGGAATTCCGGCTGCCATTGTGCAGGATAGGTTCCACCGGATACAAAAAAACGCAGCAAAAAAGGTTAAACTCGACACAGTTAAAATTATGCTGGTTGGCGCTATATTAGTCGGCGCCATACTCACCAATTATTTTCTCGACTTTCCGGCTTTAGGAGTATGGATTGTTATTGTGATAGGATCATTTTTCACAAAAACACCCTGGGACGAAATCCCAAAGTCAGTGCAGGGCACAATTTTTCTCCTGGCATTGGTAACCTGTGCTTCCTTAATGCCGGTAAATGAACTTCCGGCAGCTACCTGGCAAACAGCATTCTCACTTGGCTTTGTTTCGGCCGTATTCGACAATATTCCGTTAACAAAGCTTTGTCTCGACCAGGGTGGTTACGACTGGGGAGTGCTGGCATATACGGTAGGTTTCGGTGGATCGATGATCTGGTTTGGTTCATCAGCCGGGGTTGCACTTTCCAATATGTTTCCCGAAATGCGGTCGGTAGTGAACTATGTAAAAAAAGGATGGTTTGTAACAGTGGCATATATTCTGGCATTCTTTATTATGCTAGGTATCGTTGGCTGGCATCCGCATGCTCCGCATCGTAAAAATCAGAATAAAAATCAAACCGAAAAACCTGCAACATCACCAACAGGTGAAGCCAGCGGCGTAACGCATTAACCAGCACCCTCTTTCAAAAAGCCCTGACTGAAGTATTATTGAAAGGAAAAAAATGAAAAAAAGCAGCTCTTTACATCACAATGCACTGTCAGTAGCAGGCATTATAATTACGATGGGAATTGTTTTCGGCGATATCGGAACTTCTCCCTTGTACGTGATGAAGGCTATATTATCAGGAGCAAGAGGCACCATTGAAACTGACTTTATTCTTGGTGCCATATCGTGCATTATCTGGACACTCACTTTACAAACCACGGTAAAGTACGTTTTAATCACGCTGCGTGCCGACAATAAAGGTGAAGGAGGCATTATGGCGCTGTATGCCCTTGTGCGTAAACGCAAAAAGTGGCTTTTTGCCCTGGCCATTGTAGGTGGAAGTACGCTGCTGGCTGATGGCATTATCACCCCTTCCATTACCATTGTTTCGGCTGTTGAGGGGCTCCAGCTCCAGTTTCCTGAAATACAGGTACTGCCTATTGCGCTTGTAATAGTTGCTTCATTGTTCCTGGTGCAGCAGTTTGGTACCTCGGCTATCGGTAAATCTTTCGGGCCTATCATGATGGTTTGGTTCGGAATGCTGGCTATACTTGGTTTCGTACAACTGGTGCAGATGCCAGTGGTGCTGAAAGCGTTTAATCCGTACTATGCAGCACACCTGCTATATCACTATCCCCACGGTTTCCTGCTGCTCGGAGCTGTATTTTTGTGCACCACCGGCGCAGAGGCTCTTTACTCCGACCTTGGGCACTGTGGCATCAACAACATTCGCGTAAGCTGGATATTTGTTAAAGTAAGCCTTATCCTGAATTACCTCGGTCAGGGTGCCTGGATCCTGATGCAACATAAACCCGGTGTTGACCTGGCTAACCCGTTTTTCGCCATTATGCCGGCAGGGTTCCAGTTGTTCGGGGTTTTAATAGCTACCGCGGCAGCAGTAATTGCCAGCCAGGCCCTGATCAGTGGCTCATATACTATCATCAGTGAAGCCATACAGCTTAACTTCTGGCCTAAGGTGCGCATCACTTACCCTACCACCCGAAAAGGCCAGATGTATATTTCGTCCATCAACTGGTTTCTTTTTGCCGCCTGCGTGGTGGTAATACTCATGTTCAAGTCGTCGTCGAATATGGAAGCCGCTTACGGGTTGGCAATAACCATCACCATGCTGATGACAACTTTCCTGATGCTTTTCTACCTTGTGAAAACCAGGAGAAAAGCATGGTATATCGTTGCATTTGCCTTGGTTTACCTGACCATTGAAGGAACTTTTCTGGCAGCAAACCTGGCCAAGTTTATCCATGGGGGCTGGTTCACCCTGTTCCTGGCCGGAATGATAGCTTTTATTATGTATACCTGGTACAGGGGCCGGAACATCAAAAACCAGTTTACCCGTTTTGTTAAAATTGCCGATTATGCCCAAACCATAAAGGATATAAGCCACGACGAAAGCATCCAGAAATTTGCTACCAACCTGGTGTATATCACCCATGCCGACCTGAAGACCGACATCGAAACCAAAATCCTGTATTCAATCTGCAATAAAAAACCCAAGCGGGCTGACACATACTGGTTTCTGCACGTGCATATTACTGACGAGCCCCATACCATGGAATATTCGGTGGATAAAATAATACCGGGAGTGGCGATGCGCGTTGAATTCAGGCTGGGATTTAAAGTACAGCCACGTATAAACCTGTATTTTAAACATGTGCTCCAGGAACTGGTGGCGCAGCACGAAATCGATCTCGAATCGGGTTATCCCTCGCTCAGGCGACATCACATCCCTGCTGACTTTCATTATATCATCATCAGGCGAATACAAAACTACGACTTCGATTTCCCGGCGCTGGAGCAGTTTATTATGGATGTATATCGCTGGCTCACCAAAACCTCTACCTCTGATATCAGGGCCTATGGTCTCGACACAAGTAATGTGACGGAGGAAAAAGTTCCCTTTGTAATTGAAACCGGCAAGAGGAATGTTTTGTCGCGTGTTAAATAACGATAAAAGCTAAGCCCGGTAAAAAGGCTAAACTAATTGATTATCCGAAGATTTACATTAAGAAATAAAGGTACGGCCAAATGCCTTTTTTCAACAATGCAATCAGTTTAAGGCTGGTTTACCGTTTTGCAGCACAATATGCGGCCTTTTAATCAGGCAATTACCCAAACACAAGCCAAACTTTTTACGGGTTTCTATTAACAAAATCCTGTTTGTAAATCCCTTATATTTTATTGAAAATTTGAAACTAACAGTGATATCTTTATACTGAAAACTATATACTTATGATTTACGGAGTCATCCTTCAAATAGTACAGTCAGCCGGCACCTTTCCTGACACTGTAAAGGAAACAGTAACAACGGTTTCGGAGCAGGCAGC
Source organism: uncultured Lentimicrobiaceae bacterium (assembly GCA_964400395.1). GTDB lineage: Bacteria > Bacteroidota > Bacteroidia > Bacteroidales > UBA4417 > UBA4417. The sequence goes on from CAYNVK010000018.1 coordinate 11,445, forward strand.
CCGGGTTCCTGTAGCTTCACTCTCCATCTGGGAGTTAACCCTGAAAGGAGGCCTGGTAATGATTCCCATTGCCCTGCTTTCGCTTATATGCATTTATATTTTTATCGAACGATATATCATTATAGCAAATGCCACAAGGCATGATACGGAGTTCATGAATAATATCCGCGATTTTATGAAAAACGACAGGCTCGATTCGGCACTGTCGCTCTGCCAGAATACCTATAGCCCGCTTGCACGCATGATTGAAAAAGGATTGAAGCGGATAGGCCGTCCATTAAGCGATATAAATACGGCTATCGAAAATGTGGGAACCACTGAGGTTGCCAAACTCGAAAAAAACATCTCGCTCCTGGGTACTGTGGCCGGCGCCGCGCCCATGCTTGGTTTCCTGGGTACTGTTACCGGTATGGTTAAAGCTTTTTACGATATGTCGGTTGCCGGGAACAACCTCACCATTCAAATCCTTTCGGGCGGCATCTACCAGGCACTCATTACCACGGTTGCAGGACTCATAGTAGGAATTGTTGCTTATTTCTGCTATAACCTGCTGGTGGCAAAAATCAGGAAAATTGTTTTGAAAATGCAGTTGAGAGCTGCCGAGTTTATGGACTTGCTTCATGAGCCTTCAAAAAAATAAGTAACCAGGCTTTTCAACCGATCAAAATCTGCAGCAATGGCAATACAGATGCAAAACAAAATAAATACGGAGTTCAGCATGTCATCCATGGCCGATATGGTATTCCTGTTGCTGATATTTTTTATGCTCACCTCCACCCTGGTAAACCCGAATGCCATTAAACTGATGTTGCCCGAAAGTTCGGGCAAAACAATTGCTAAACAAAGCACTTTTGTTTACGTCGACTCAGCAATGCGTTATTATGTAAACGAAACGCCAGCCAGCGAACAGAACCTGAAACAAATGATTTCAAAATCGCTGATCGGGGTAACCGATGGCGTTATTGTAGTCCGGGCCGACCGCAATGTTCCGATGCAATCGGTGGTGAATGTAATTGAAGCAGTAAACCAGCTAAACGAACTTCTGAAAACCCATCATAAAATTATCCTGGCTACCAAACCAAAGCAGCCTTAACCCATGGAATGAAATTTCACCGAATGAAGGCGGGATATGCTCCGTCTTTATAAATCCTGTATCAAGTTTATCAATTCATGCTTTCGAACCAAGAGCAAAAAGAACGCAAATCAAGGATCATTGCCATGGCAGGAACTATCCTGCTGCATGCTTTGGTTTGCCTGGTTTTGCTCAGGCTGGCCCTTCAAAAACCATCCACATTCCTGCCTGAAGAAGGTATTGAAGTCGACCTTAGTTATAACGGTGCAAACGATCCATTCGGGGATTCTGTTATGATGTCGCAATACAGGAATGCTGATTCAATAAAAGCATTGGAAATAAGCGAATCGCCCGAAGTCGTGGTAACTGAAAAGGCTGATCGGGCACTTGAAGGCAAGCAAACAGGGAATACCGCAATTAAAGCAAGGACAATTATTGAAACCCCGCTGGCCCGGATTGTAAACCCAAAACCGGCCAAGCCTGCAGGCAATATCAAACCGGCTGAAAAATCATTGCAAGCCAATACTGTCAAGCCCGGGGAAACAGGCAAACCAAACCAGGCACCTCCACCGACCGTCAAAAATGCGGATTATAAAACCTACACAATTATGGTTCAGCTTGGAGAGCGCAAAGCCGTAAGCCTGGCCCAACCAACATTTAGCCCGGGTAACGAAGGCAGAATTGTTGTTTCAATTATTGTAAACCAGGAAGGCAAGGTGGTTTATGCCTCGTCAGCCACCAAAGGAACAACCATACAGGATATAAAAGTACGCATGCAGGCTGAGGATGCTGCCCGAAAATCCGTTTTTGCTCCCGACCCGCAAGCTGCAAACGAGCAGAAAGGTTTAATTACATTCAACCTTTCGAAACCAAAATAATCGTTGCCGTCATCACTGCAGACCCGATGTGCCCGAGATAATTGCACCGGAACGAAATTGATTCCCGACCATTTTTTTGTGTGAACATAATATTTCCCATCTTGTTTTAAATAACCTGGTGGCAATTAATTTTTGCCACCTCGCAACACAAAGCTGATTTCTGCATCGCTTGTCACAGAACAATTTCCCAATCATTAAAAACGCTTATCATGTCACAAGTAAGCATTTACCTCAATTTTGAACGCAATACTGAGGACGCCTTCAACTTTTATAAAACAGTTTTTGGCGGCGAATTTAACGGGGGCATTCACCGGTTTGGCGAAATTCCGCATGCAGAAGGCATGCCTGCAATAGCGGAAGCGGATAAAAACCTGGTCATGCATATTGAGCTGGCCATTACCGGAGGCCATATCCTCATGGGCACTGATGCACCTGAGTCAATGGGTTTCAACGTAATAAAAGGGAATAATATTAACATAAATCTTGAGCCCGATTCGAAAGAGGAAACACGGAGGTTGTTCAACGCCCTGTCAGCCGGCGGAACAGTTACCATGGATCTGCAGGATACCTTCTGGGGTGCATATTTTGGAAGTTGCATTGATAAATTCGGGATACCATGGATGTTTAATTTCAGATACTAAACCCGGTAAATAAAAAATTATGAGCACAGAACAGAATATTTCAATATCAATTGAGGCAATTATCGACGCCCCTGTTGAAAAAGTATGGCAGCACTGGACTTCGCCCGAGAGCATTAAAGCATGGAACCAGGCTTCGAACGACTGGCATACTACCAGGGCAGAAAACGATTTGCGAAAAGGGGGCCGTTTTATGTCGCGAATGGAAGCCAAGGACGGAAGTTTCGGCTTCGACTTCGAAGGCATTTACGACGAAGTAAAACCCTACGAACTTATTGCTTATTCGCTTGGCGACAACCGCCAGGTAAAAATTGCATTTACAAACCTTGGCCAACAAACCCGTGTTGAAGAAACTTTCGACGCCGAAAGCACAAACCCGGTCGAACTGCAGAAAAATGGCTGGCAGGCAATACTCAATAATTTCAAGAAATTTGTAGAAGCAGCTTATTAGCTTCCTGGCTCCATCAGTGCTTGCCATCGCTGCTATCCGGCAGCTGATATTGTTGATTACAGAATTATTTCACCAGGCTACAAAGTAAAATCCCTATCGCCTATCTTTGTTCGTGATAGTTCTGACCAGTTTCAGCATGAAAAAAAAAATATAAATCCTGAAATGTAACGGCATATGAAATAGCCATAAGAGAAATTTTCTTACCTACCGGAAATGATATATGGCGTATTCCCTGTCTGCCGACAAGGCAGGCATCTGACCCGTAAAAATAAATAATAACAGATGAAAAAGCGAATAACTACCTGTTTGTGGTTCAACACCCAGGCAGAAGAAGCTGCAAATTTTTACACTTCACTTTTCGAAAACTCGGGTATTGAGGCGATCAGCCGTTATGGCAAAGAAGGATTTGAAGTGCACGGGCAAAAAGAAGGAACCGTGCTTACCGTTGCTTTTCAGCTTAGCGGCACACCATTTACCGCGTTAAACGGCGGCCCGCAATTCGCGATGAATCCGTCCATTTCATTTTATGTGCGATGCCAATCCGAAGCTGAAGTAGACTTCCTCTGGAAATCGTTGCTTGAAGGCGGCTCCGAAATGATGCCGCTCGATACATATCCCTGGAGCGCAAAATATGGTTGGCTTAACGATCGCTTTGATGTGTCTTGGCAAATTGCCCTCGACCCACAAACCGTAAACGCACAGAAAATTACCCCTGCCCTGCTTTTTATGGGCGATCAGCATGCAGTGGCAGAAGACGCTATAACTTTCTATACTTCGGTTTTCCCAGGCTCAGGTGTTGACGCCATGCTCAGATACACGGCTGGCGAAAACGAACGCGAAGGCTCCATAAAACACGCGCAGTTCAGCCTGGGGAATAACCAGTTTATGATGATGGGCAACTCCATGCAACATGAATTTGATTTCAACGAAGCCATTTCGTTCCAGGTGCTTTGCGACACGCAGGATGAAATTGATTACTACTGGCAAAAACTTTCGGAAGGTGGCAGTGAATGGCAGTGTGGCTGGCTGAAAGACAAGTATGGCATTTCGTGGCAGGTAGTTCCATCGATATTGGAAAGCCTGCTCACCGATCCCGAAAAAGCAGGAAAAGTAATACAGGCTTTTATGCCCATGAAAAAATTTATCATCGAAAAACTGCTCCAGGCCTGAAAAGAGCATCATCCCTTCAATAATACCCATGATCCCTGTTGTTAGAAACTTAACTGCCAAAAAACTGATCGGGCAGCGCATCCACACTTCCTTTTCCGAAGACCGAACGCCTGAACTGTGGCGTAATTTTATGCCCAGGCGAAAAGAGATTATAGATGCCGTTAACACGGATTTGATTTCCATGCAGGTGTACCGGGATTTACCGGATTTCTCCATTTTTAACCCGGCTCTTGTTTTTGATAAATGGGCGGCTGTTGAGGTAAATAGTTTTGATCATGTTCCCGCTGGCATGGATACCTTCACCATACCAGGCGGACTTTATGCCGTGTTTTTGCATAAAGGAGGCCCCGCAAGAGCAAATGAATCGTTCGGGTATATTTTTGGCAGCTGGTTACCTGCATCGGATTTTGAAGCCGACCACCGACCTCATTTTGAGATACTGGGCGAAAAATATAAAAACAACCATCCTGATTCAGAGGAAGAAATCTGGATCCCAATAAAATCAAAACACTACTGACAATCAATGGCCTAAAGCTGTATGCCTGGCGGTTGATGGGAACGCAACGACAGGTATCCGTTTAATTTCAGCCTTTCCAAATTCAAATTTTATTACTTCATCCGAAAACGGTATTTTTGCATGTTGTTCAAAAAAAACAATTTGCTCATACTTGCCTGCTTAACAAATTGTTTTTGGGCATGTACTAATGTGAGTAACTTACAATAACACTGTTTACCCGAAAAACATAACGATATTCATTTATATCGCTACAGGATTGCACCTGTTTTTCATCAGGTAACCAGCGTTTTACTACAAAACCAAAGCGCAAACCTTCCGTTAAAACAAAGGAAAATATGAATTTGTCAAAGCATCTGATAACTGTACTGCTTCTCACCGCTACTACCAGCCTTTTTAGCCAGAATTTTTACGAAAAC
>CAYNVK010000019.1:0-16576 GCA_964400395.1 uncultured Lentimicrobiaceae bacterium
GCCGAAAACAAAGTACTGTTGGGATTACCGAGGTGACCAAACCCGAATATGGAAGAAGAAATAACCAATGCCCAGGCTGATCCCAGCTTTTCCTCCGTTATCCTGAAAATCACCCCACGGAACAACAATTCCTCGAACACAGCACTCGAAACAGCTACGCTAAAGGCCGGCAGCAGAAACGAAACGGGGTTCACTGATTTTATGGTATACGCATTACCCAGATACATCACCAGGATTACCAGTGACAAGATCAGGAACCCGGTGAAAAAGCCTGTTATCGCATTATTTGCAAAACCCGAGGTAGAAAGTTCAGTGATGGTTCGCCGTTCGTAGTATTTAAACAGATATATGTATGTTACCAGGGTTAATGCCGCCGTAACAACTGCAACTATAAGGTTCTTATGCTCCTCTCCTATTGCCGCAAGCTTTAATAGGGCATTCATGCCAACCTGCGCAATTAAAGCAGTTGCCACTATCGCGATTACTCCTATAAAAATCCGGGTAAGCGGGAAGTGAAAAACCCTGTATACTTTTGAATGTTCATTCATAGTTTATTCCTGAAAAGTTACCTGAATAAAAAACCCCGGTATTACTACCAGGGCTTATCTTTATTATCTGATCAATTAGCTCTGTTGAAGCATAACCGGCATAACCAGCATCAGTATATCTTCATCCGGATTATCGTGGTTGGCCGGAACAATAATACCGGCACGGGTCGGGCCCGATAACTGGAAAAGAATTTCGGGCGATTCGAGGTTGTTCACCATTTCGAGCAGGAAGCGGGAGTTGAACCCGATTTCCATATCATCGCCGGCATAGGTGCAGTTCAGCCTTTCAACACCTTCGTTTGAATAATCAATATCCTCGGCATTCATGAGCAACTCCTGGCCACTGATACGCAACCTCACCTGGTGAGTCGACTGGTTGGCAAAAGGCGAAAGGCGTTTCACGGAGCTGATAAACAAGCTGCGATCGACAGTAAGCTTGTTGGGATTATCTTTAGGAATAACCGCATCGTAAGCCGGGTAACGGCCTTCAATAAGCCTGCTGAACAGTTTTACGCCATCGTATTCGAACGCGGCATTAGTTACATTATAATCAACCTTTACATTCACATCCTCAGTAACAAGCAGGTTACGGAGTACATTGAGTGGCTTACGCGGAATAATAAAGGAGGTTGAAATTCCTGATTTGGCATCGTTGCGACGATAGCGAACCAGTTTATGGGCATCGGTAGCCACAAACGTCATATAATCGGGCATAATATCGAAATACACACCGCCCATGGCAGGCCTGAGTTCGTCGTTACCCGTGGCAAAAACGGTTTTTGTAATACCGGCAGCCAGTATGTTTGATGAAAGCTCGAAAGTAGTGGTTTCGTCGAGTAACGGCAGTTCCGGATAATCATCGGCATTATGACCCGTAAGTTTATATTTACCTTCGCTCGACAGAATTTCGATGCCCAGGGTATTGGTATCAATATTAAAAGTAATGGGTGCATCCGGCAGGTATTTCAGGAAATCGAGAAGCAGTTTAGCCGGTATGGTTACTTTCCCGCTTTCGTCGGCCATGGAAGGTTCAAGTGTCATTACCAGTGTGGTTTCCAGGTCGGTAGCAGTGATTTTCAGCGTGGTATCGTCAAGCTCAAACAGGAAATCATCCAAAATGGGTAAGGTATTGTTCGAATTTATTACTCCATTAAGGAACTGAAGTTTCTTCAGTAAGGCCTGACTATTGATGATAAATTTCATAGTAGTATGTATTTCAGTTATTTGCAGCGAAAGGTTTTGAAGTTGTAAAAATATGAATCTTAAATTGAATTTTTACATTAATCGGCACTAAGATATTAACATTAAATGAACTATTTCCCGTTTTTTTGCTTTTTCGTGAAGCTGAGTTTATTTTCCTCTCCTTTAAGCAGGCGCTTTATATTTTTGTGATGTGTTAATGGAACAAATACTGCTATAAGCGCTGCAAGTATAATGAGATACGTATTTTGTTCGTGAAAAATAAAGATGGCCAGCACCGCAAAAAATATGGATGCTGTTACCGAAGCCAGCGAAACATAACGCGTAAGAATAAAAACCGTTAAAAACCACGCCAGCACCAACAGGAAGATGTACGGCGAGAATAACGCTATAATTACCCCTACCAGTGAAGCAACGCCTTTACCACCTTTAAATCCGGTAAATACGGGGAATACGTGACCTAGCACGGCCAGTGAGCCTACTACAATTTTGTAATCAACCAGTTGCGCTTCGGTCCAGGTATCGATAGCAAACAGGTGCGCCAGCATAACGGCTCCCCATGCTTTTACAATATCAATAGCCATCACTATTACTCCGGCCCGGGTACCCAGCACCCTGATGGTATTGGTGGCACCGGCGTTACCGCTACCATGCTCGCGCACATCAGTGTTGTAGAACCATTTGCCGATCCATACCGCCGACGAAAATGAGCCCATCAGGTAGGCTACAACGCCCCCGGCTATAAGAAGTAGATATTCATTCATACGTTCAATTTTACCAACAATTCGAAATCTAAACCCTGAAAATACTTATTTGAAGTTGAATCGGCAAACTTATGAAAAACCGTCAAGATTCCAGCTATCCATTTCTAATCCCGGTATTCGGTTTGGGCGTGAATTGTCATTATTCATCTTCGCCCGCAGCCTGACGCATTTTACGCAGGAATGTCGATTTCTTTTCGGGCGTACCAAGAATAAACTGGTAACCGGGCTGACCTTTTTCGCCTTTCAGTACGCGCTGTGCTTCCTTAAGCCCGGAAAGTTTATCGTTAAATGATTTGTTCGACGAAATTACCTGCATGGTTCCGTTTGAATAACTGAAAAAATACCACTGGTTTTCTTCAGGTTCAAAATACATGTTAATCAGATCGCCGTTGCGGCGCTTGGCAATTTCCACGTACCCTTTCAGTTGCTTGTTCACTGATTGCTTACCCACATTGCTGATGCCAACCGGTCCTTTGCTGATATACGATCGTAGTTCCTTGTTCCAGCTCATTTGTAATCCTGTTAAAACCAGGGTATGATCGAGCACTTCGGGGAATTTACGGTATTGGCCGTACGCAGTTAATTCCGAAACAATTTTATCGCCTTCGTCCCTGCCTGCAAATTCGCGTAACGAACGGGTATAGTTTGCATTCGACACATCTATGCCCTTGGCGGTTGATGCCGTAACCGCATCAGCAAACACCTTCATTGCTTCATCCTGGAAGAAGAAATCGAAGGAACTCATCATATTCAGTGTGGCCGAATCAACTATAGAATAGTATTTCACCTCACCTGCCGACTTCATCTGTAGCTGTCCCAGGTTGTTGCCGATATTCAGCTGCCCTTCACCGGTAAGCATGCAACGTACGGTATTGAAAGCCAGCTTACGGCCTGCAAGTTGCGGATTCCTGATCTTGGCTGAATCGGTAAGAATGTATTCGGAGGTTTTGGGATTAAAAGTAAGATACCCCACCGATTTCACAATATCAGGATCGGTGACATTTTCGGCTTTATCAAAAAATCCGGGTCGCACATTGGTTTCGGTGGTTGAATAATAGATAGAGGTGCGTAATTTCCCGTTACCCGTATTTTCGGTAATTTCCTGAACCGGGATCATGATATTTTTTGGATCTAATTCCGAGAAAAGTTCAACCCATTCGTTCGAAAGGCTGCTGCAATCGTGCACAAACCTGAATCCGCCTTCGAAATAAACTTTTGTGGTGCTAGCATTTACTTCCATCCGCCCTTTGAAACGGAAGTATTTGTTCAGCATAAAATTCATAGAGTCGCTTATGGCAGCACCTGCAAACGACGATCCTTTGGCGTTCACAGTAATACTGTTCATTTCGAGCGTGGTAACATCTCCATCAGAAGGAGTATAATCGTATAATCCCCTGGCAGTATACAATTTACGCGATGCTATATTAACCGTTGCATTATAAAACTTGTGGTATAAACTCGATCGGTTTGCAATAATCTCGGCCTGGTTCAGCTGGGTTATCTTCCCATCCTTGCCAATGGACAACCTCCCGTTGAACGGAAAAATAGCAGCATCGGCAACCTTGATGATGCGGGCATCTTCCACTTCGAGCAGGTTGGTGGTAAGGTCGTAGAGCGAGTGCAAAGCAAAGAAACTGATGGAATCCTGTTTGGGATCCGTTGAGGTATATACCTCGCGCCCCGGGTTAAAATCAACAAGTTCTTTAGGCGTCATCTGCAGGTATTTTTCGCGCGAGAAACTTGTCTGGTTATTTAACCTGAATTGTTTTTTATCCATCAGCCAGTCGAAGCCGGTTACCACGCAGCTGTATTGAATAAACGGAAATTCCATCAAGGCGCCCTTCCCGATGGCTGTAAAATGGCCCTCCCTGGTTGCAAAATCAATTTCGGCCCGGTACACATGCACTCGTAAGGCTTCCTTTTTACGTTCGTCAGTAAACAGTTTAAAGTCGGAAGTATCGGATGTAAATGAATTAGGCCTGAATTTATAGTTTTTTGAAACCACATCGGCATCTTCGAACGAAAGTTTCCCACTGCCTTTCAGCCCGGTTGGGGTAACATCGAGTACACCATAAAGCCTGGCCTTATTGTTAAACATGGCTATGGAGTCGTTATTCTGGTTCTGAACGGTCATCAGCTCATTGGCCGGCGTCCATTTAACGATTGCATTTTTGGCCTTTGCATCCGGGAAATTGTATTGCAGGGTATCGGTAGCCAGGTCGAAACTTTTTACTTTAGCTGTAGTTGAATCAGGTGCAAACAGGAAATCGTCGGATTCGGTAACCGAGGTGAGGTACGTAAGCCGGCCCGAACCCCGAAGCCCTGAATTGCTCAGCCTGAGGGTATCCGAAAACGATCCTTTGCCGCCATAAACGGGCATTCCGGGTTCACGGATCACACTGTTGAAACCCAGTGAATAATCGCGCTGCACCCTTATAATTTCGTCGAGATCGGGAAAAATTCCTGCCGATACCAGTTTACCGGCAAACTGCAGGTCGCCGGGCGGAAGTGAGTTTACGCTGTCGAGGGTAAAAGGGTTAATCTGGAAGTAGAAATTTTTCCGTTTATAAATTCCGTTTACAATATCCTTACGCTCAAAATATACATAGCTGGTATCCTTGCTCATCAGGATCGGGTACTGGTGCAACATTTTCCGTCCTGATTTGCTGTCGGGCGCATCGATCAACAGGTCGCCGTTCATATTGGCAATTACATTTTTAACCCTCACAAAAGGCCTGTAACCATTGGCATCCATTTCCCAAGCCGGCACCACCATCATAGCCGAATCAATTTTGGGCATGCTCATCGAAAACTTGTCGTACTGAAAAGTACATTCGTTAGCCAGGAAATCGAATAAGCCCGCATGTACACGCCCTTTGAAAGAGAAATCGCGGTTTTTGTTAACTATTACTTTGCCATCGCGCGGGGCAACATACACATATTGCGAATCGCTGAGCATCACCTGGTTCACCCCTTCGATGGAGAGGCGCATGGTCTTCAGATCGAGCTGGGCATTGGATCCTTTTTCGACATACGATTTAAACTGAATAATATCGCTGTCCTTCACTCCCGAGCGGGCGGCCAGGTATTCATTCAGCCTTGGGCGGATTATGGCAAATTCATTTTCAATTTCATAGGTCAAAAAACCGGCATTTGCGAGCTTAATAAGCTGAACCTTAATTTGTTCGAAAGGCTTTTTCGCCCATTTGGCATAATCGTCGGCATAAAACCTGTCGGTATTACGGCGGCGCACATAGGCCGAAACCAGCATGGCTGGATTCATATCATCAATACCCTGCATCTTATCGAACCGGTAGGCCGAAAAATAATCGGACGATTCAAAAAGAGCTTCACTCTTGGTACGCATTCCTTTGATATCCTCGAAACTCATGATATCCTCGTTCAGCTTCCAGTAAACAGCCTCATTGTACATATCGAGGCGGTGGTAACTGTTAAAAAACGGGCTTTGGCCAAGCCCTTCCTCACCGCGGCTCATCATAAGTTCGTCGTTGGCAAGGTTGTATTGTACGCGTATTGCCGGGTGAAAAATGGAATCGTTTTCAATAAATATCAGCACCGAGGCATTCGCCGATACAAATTTGTCGGGCATAATGGCAAACTCGGTCGATTTAAGCGACATAAATGGTTTGTTGTTATGCTTTATTTCGATACGCCCATAGCCGTCGGCAGCCGGTGTGCCCAGTACCCTGGCTCCCTGCAGGCTGAAACCTCCAAAAAACTCTATATTTTTAAACAGGTTTATGTAAACCTGCGATCCCCTGTACATGGAAAACTTGGGGAAGGTTGCATTTTTGGGATTTACATCCACCATCGCTTTATCCTCGAGCCGGCCTTGCAGAAATTTCTTAAAATAACCGCCATGGTAAAACATCACCGAATCGGCGGAGTATGTCAGCGATCGTGTATCGATGCTGTAGTTGGCCAGTTTGGCATAAACCACTTCGCGGCCCAGGCCTGTGCGGTCCCAGTAAACGTTGCCTCCTTTTCCTCTCCAGATTTGGGTTAAGGGGTAAAAATTTCCTTTTGTTTCGTAAATGCAGGCACTGTCGTTACGCACCACGCAGGCCAGGTTGCCCGAGGCAAATGCAAAATATGGCACCGAGTCGAATGCAAATTTGTAAGTTCCTTTGCGCACGAACCAGGCCTCGGAATTCGATTTCATAAATGCATTGCTGCTCAGCAGCAGATCCGCCTGGGTAAGGTAGCGGAGCAGCGTACGCGAAGGTGTTTTCGACTGCAGACAATAATTTACACTTTTATGCAGCAGGTCGTATGTTGCAGGCACCGAACTTTGCTTAACCAGCGTGGTTAAAACTTTAAAATACAACAGGTAGTAAGGAGATACTTCAAGCTTTCGTTCACTTAATGCCCTGCAAATGGCCAGTGCCTGCTTTTTCTGGGCAGGGGCAAGCAGACTGGAAGTCCACTGGTAGGTGAAAGTGGATAAAATAAGTTTGGCCTCGGCAGCATCGGCATCGCCTACTTTTTGGAACTGCTCGTTAAGTTCTGTTAAAAATTTGGAGGTATCGGCCGAAAAAGCAGCGGATTGCTCCTGAGCTTTCAACTGGCCAGCCGATAAAAGCAGGCAGAAAAAAGCAACAAAAGCAATCCGACTTTTCGATATTCTGATTTTCATTCTTCGTGTAAACAAGGCTTCAACAATTAAATAGTTCCTCCCAAAATCAAGCAGCCCGATTTATCAGCAGAATGACTTTCAGCAGGTGAAACAGGCTGCAGTCCAGTTGTTTTCGACCTGTTTCGAAACAAGCTTCATTCCGCACTCGCCGGCTTTGTCCTCGATCAGCGAAAGATCTTCAGTGTAAAAACCACTCATAATCAGCATTCCGCCATCGCTGAGGCAAGCCCGGTATGCCGGGATATCCTTCAGCAGGATGTTCCTGTTGATGTTGGCCAGGATAATGTCGAACTTTTTGCCGGGTAACAACGAACTGTCACCTAATAGAACTTCGATATCGGCAAAATTATTGTTTTTCACATTCTCCAATGCATTATTAAATGCCCACTCGTCGTTATCGTAAGCCGAAACCGGCGCAGCACCGCGCATGCGGGCCAGTATTGCCAGCACGGCAGTTCCTGAACCCATATCGAGTAATGATTTCCCGTTCACCGGGGTATCCATCAGGTAGCGGATCATGAGTTTGGTAGTTTCATGATGGGCGGTACCGAACGACATTTTGGGCATTATTACAATATCGAACTCAACATCAGCAGGTTGGGGATGAAAAGGAGCACGAACCATGCATCGTCCATCGATAAGGACAGGTTCGTACTGGCTTTCCCAAACGGCATTCCAGTTTTGGTCGGCAATATTTCGGATGATGAACGAATTGAGAAATCCGACGAATTCGTCGGAGCCGAGCCTGGAAGCCAACTGTGGCGTGTACAACGGAGCCTGGATAAATGCCGATAAGGTACCGTCCTCGTTTTCGGTAAAACTCTCGAAGCCGGCATCGGCTAAAAGTCCCACCAGAATTTCAGCAGCATCCTCCCCCTCTGCGGGGTGGCATATCATTTCGATATATTCCATGTTATGCGAACGAATTCACGATGGTTACAAAATCAGCAGCTTTTAACGAAGCTCCGCCGATAAGGCCACCATCCACATCAGGATTGGCAAACAACTCAACAGCATTTTTCGCGTTGCAGCTTCCTCCATATAAAATTGAAATTTCGTCGCTTACTTCGCTTCCATATTTTTCAGTAAGTAATGAGCGTATAAAACCATGCATTTCCTGCGCCTGGTCCGATGAAGCAGTAACGCCGGTACCAATAGCCCAAACCGGTTCGTAAGCGATCACAACTTCTTTAACCGCTTCGTTACCGAGGTGGAACAAGGCTTCGCTCACCTGGGTTTTAACAACTTCGAAATGTTTTTCAGCCTGGCGTTCTGCCAGAACCTCGCCACAGCAATAAATGGGGGTAATACCGTATTTAAGGGCAAGGTCAATTTTGGTAGCGATTACTTTGTCAGTTTCTCCGAAATAGGTCCTGCGCTCCGAATGGCCGAGGATACAATGCGAAATGCCCATTGAATGAAGCATTGATGCAGATATTTCGCCTGTATAAGCACCCGATTCCCACTGGCTCAGGTTCTGGGCACCGATCATAAAACCGTTTTCGGCAGCAATATCCGAACTCATTTCGAGGTAAACCGCAGGGGGACAAATTACAACTTCGGTTTCACCAGCACCTTTTTCGGTAAGTTCGTCAACAATTTCGAACATTAAATCTTCAGCATCCTGAAAATCTTTATTCATTTTCCAGTTTCCGGCAACAATCTTCTTTCTCATCTTTTTTGTGTTTTTATATGATTTGATAATAGTTTTTATGCGTAACGAATCCGCGGATCGAGTATTCCATAAACAAGATCTGCAAAAATATTAATAATAATGAGAAGAACCGAAATAAACAGCACGGCTCCCATTACCACGGGGAAATCATATTTTTCGAGGGCATCTACAATTACAACGCCAACGCCTTTCCAGTCGAAAATATATTCAACAAATACAGCCCCGGCCATCAGCGAAGCAAACCAGCCTGAAACTGCTGTAACCACGGGGTTCAGCGCATTGCGAAGGGCATGCCTGGTAACTATTCGGTACAGGCTTAAGCCTTTGGCCCTGGCGGTTCGAATGTAATCCTGCGACAAAACTTCAAGCATGGAACTTCGTGTAAGCTCAGTAATGATGGCCAACGGACGTATAGCCAGCGTAAATGCAGGCAGTATCAGGTTTTTCAGGTTTATGTATTCGCCCCTGCCGAAATCATCAACTGTGTACAGGCTGCCAAACATACTGAGCCCCGTATAACCGGCAAGTACATAGGCAAAAAGCCAGGCAATAATAATGGCTGCAAAAAATGAGGGAAGCGACATCCCGATAATGCTCACCACAAGGGCCAGTCGGTCGAACCAGCCATCTTTATTCAGTGCGCTGAAAATGCCAAGCACCAGCCCCAATAAAGTAGCTGCTATCATGGCAACAGTTGCCAGGATCAGTGTCGGAACAAATGCTTCTGCAAGTATATCGGAAACCGGTCGTTTGCTTTGGTAGGACCTGCGCAGGTATGGTTTCTTTATTACAAGCGTTGTAGTGCCAATAGATAAAATGCGTAATGCTGACGGGTACCTGTCGGGATAGAAGAAAAATGCACTTGCACTGTCGCTCATGTTGTGCAGCGAAATGGGTGAAACATCGTTGAGGAAGCCGAAATATTGAACTGAAAGTGGTTTATCGCGTCCCAGGTCGCGGTTAATGGCTTCAACCGATGAGATATCAGCCCGCTGACCGAGCATCATACGTGCCGGGTCGCCGGGCAAAATGTTGAACAGGAAAAATATCAGCGTGATAACTCCGAAAAGTACCAGAATTCCATACGACAGCCGGACCAGGGAGTAACGGAGCATTATTTTTTAGATTGAGGGGATTGAAAAGTTTCAGGGGTTTCAGATAGTTTCAGGTGGTTTCAGAAGTTTCAAGGGGTTCAAGTGTTACAATTACTTAGGAAACACCGCTTGACGGGGTTGACATTTCGTATAACAAACAACCTTCGTGCTGGGAAGAAAACACAAATAACAGATTGCCTGTTGGAATAAATTGCGTTTTTACTTCTTTACAAATTTGCTTTTAAACGCAGGGTAATCCGGAAAATCGTTGTGATGCCATTTCTCTAATATCACTCCGTCTTTCATTACCAGCAAACCGGGATTTGATCGCACAATGGTCTTCAGTATGATATCGTCGGCAGTGCAGAATTCGAGATGCAGGTTGTTTTCGAGGGCAAACTTCCTGATCTGCGCATTTTCGGCACTCACCAGCACCACGGCAGGTATATCGTCGGCATAAGCCTTTGCGCAAAACTCATCCAGTTTTTTAAAAGCCTGCACATCCGTCTTAGTCAAATCATAGGCATTAATCACCAACTGGTAACCAGGGTTGCGGATAATGCTTTCGGTTATGTTATTACCGGTGGTATCAGTGATAACCAACGATTTGCCATAATAATGATTCGGATCTTCAACTCGTTGCGCTACAAACTCCCACTGAGCCATCCAAACACTGTCGCTGAACGGATAATTCGGCGAAAGATACTCTTTGGTTTCGCCTGTAGCTTTATTTTTATAGGTCAGAAAATACTTAACAGGTTTCGGGTTTTCGGGGTAAAGTTTATGACCGGCTTTCCACTCAGTAAAATCAACGGCAGGCAGGTGGCTGTAGCACCGATACGAGAACCCGGCAAACAGTACTGTAAAAAAAGCAGTAAATGCCCATTGCCATCCCGGGCCTGCGAATGCCCTGAATTTTTTCCTGTACATGAAAATAAACACAGCCATCGGTAATAGCACCAGGTTTTTATAGAAGGTCTGCCAGTTGGTAAGCTTAATGGCATCGCCAAAACAACCGCAG
Organism: uncultured Lentimicrobiaceae bacterium; assembly: GCA_964400395.1. Taxonomy (GTDB): domain Bacteria; phylum Bacteroidota; class Bacteroidia; order Bacteroidales; family UBA4417; genus UBA4417. The sequence continues at coordinate 10,960 of CAYNVK010000019.1, forward strand.
TCGGGAACCGGGTTGTTAATGGCATCGTTTAGCGTTAGCAGGGTGAAAAACACCATCATCAGCAGCAGCACCCACGATGAAATTTTCATCTTCAGGTTCAGCAGCATCATAATGCCGGTTACAAACTCAATGGTACAGAGCAGTATTGAGAAAAACAGCGCCAGCGGAATAAAAAAAGTCCAGTTAAAAGCGATAAAATAGTCTTCGAGCCTGTAGGCAGTACCCAGCGGGTCCACCCCTTTCACAAATCCCGAAAACACAAAGACAATCCCTACCAGAATCCGGCTGATATTGGCAATCAGTTTCATAACAGATCAGATTTGTTCATCAAGCATAATAAGTGCAAATGCCGAGTAGTTAATGATATCGAAATAATTGGCATCAAGGCCTTCCGACATGAGCGTCAGTCCTTTATTGTCTTCAATTTGTTTAATGCGCAGCAATTTCATCAGGATGATATCGGTGAGTGAACTGATACGCATTTGCCGCCAGGCTTCGCCATAGTCGTGGTTTTTATCAGCCATCAGGTTCCTGGCCATAAGCACGTACGCATCGTATTTTGCACCCACCAGTTCGGCATCCATATGTGGGTCCTCGGCGGCACCCAGTTCAAGCTGAATCAGTGCCATCACACAATAGTTGATCATTCCAACAAACTCAGGCCTGATGCCTTCATCCACTTTGCTCGCACCTTTTACCTCGATGCTGCGGATACGGCTGGCTTTGATATAAATCTGATCAGTAAGCGAGGTGGTACGTAGTATACGCCATGCGGTTCCATAATCGTGCATCTTGGCCATAAAAACCTTGCGGCACGAACTTAAGGCTTTATCGTATTGTTGAAATGTTTTATCAGGCATATTATCAATAACTTTGTGGCTCATTTCAATAAGGAAACCATGAATTTTTGGACTGATAAAAGTACATCTTTTTCCCGGATTACCAGCCTGAAATGCGGCGATAATGTCCTGAATACTGATAAACCATTGGTTATGGGCATTTTAAATTTAACCCCCGATTCGTTTTTTGATGGAGGGCGTTATACCCGCGAGGATGCCTGGATTTCGCAGGCTGATAAGTTAATAGATGAAGGCGCCGCTATTATCGACCTGGGGGCTGTATCAACCCGGCCAGGCTCCGATGTTGTTACAGAAGATGAAGAAATCGGCCGCTTGTTGCCTGCCATCGAATTGCTTGCTACCAGGCACCCGAAAACTGTTTTTTCAATTGATACCTACCGTGGCCGTGTAGCTACCCTGGCAGCCAATGCCGGTGCAGGTATTATCAACGATATTTCGGGTGGTTCACTCGATGCAGGGCTAATACCAGCCGTTGCCGCCACAGGGCTGCCCTATATTTTAATGCATATGCAGGGCACACCGGTTAACATGCAGCTGAACCCTGCTTACGAAAATGTGACGGAAGAAGTAATCCGTTTTTTTGAAGAAAAGCTCCTGATGCTACAACAATCCGGCATCAATCAGGTAATCCTCGACCCGGGTTTTGGATTCGGTAAAACTGTTGATCATAATTACCGTTTGCTTCGCGATATGCCCCTGCTGAAACAAGCGGGTTTCAACATCCTGGCAGGTATTTCGCGTAAATCAATGATTTATAAACCGCTGGGAATTACCCCCGGGGAGTCATTACCGGCCACTGCAGCCATAAACCTGCTTGCAGTACTTAACGGCGCTGATATTTTGCGTGTTCACGATGTAAAAGAAGCCATACAGGTAATTAAACTCTCTGAGATTTACCAAAAGCAACGCACCGAATAAATCCGAAAAGGATTGCACTTTTGCGCCCATCCTTGATCTGCAAGCAGTTACATCAAGACCCTGAAACAATTTTGAACTAAATTATCATTATCGGCGGGCAGTAAGTATATTTGCACACTATCCAATTCAACATAAATGGTCGGTTCAATCATACCTCTGTTTCTAAACATCAGGATACTCGATGTTATCGATGTATTTTTAGTGGCACTTTTACTTTTTTCGTTGTACCAACTGCTGAAAGGTACGGCAGCTGTGAATATTTTCCTGGGTATACTTGCCATATTCGGGATATGGCGACTGGTAAAAACACTGCAGATGGATTTACTCAGCGATTTGCTGGGGGCGTTTACCTCGGTTGGATTTATAGCTTTTATAGTTGTGTTTCAGCCCGAAATCAGGAAGTTTTTGCTGGCCATTGGTTCGCCGGGATTTATAACCCGTAACCGTTTCAGGGCATTTTTCTCGAAAATACAGCTCGAGAATCGGCACCTGGCTGATATCGACCCTGTTGTGCAGGCCTGCCACCGGATGTCGCATTCACTTACCGGGGCGCTCATTGTTATTGCCCGCAAAAACGATCTTTCTGAATTTAAAGAAACCGGTCTTGCTGTGGATGCCATTATTTCGGACCAGCTGATTGAAAGTATTTTTTATAAAAACAATCCAACGCACGATGGCGCTGTAATAATCAGTGACAATAAAATTAAATCAGCGCGTTGTATCCTGCCGGTATCGGGCAAAATGGACCTGCCACCCGAATTTGGGCTCAGGCATCGTGCAGCCATTGGTATTACTGAAAAAAACGACTCAGTAGCTATCATCGTTTCGGAACAAACAGGCCGGATTTCGTACTGCCGCAACGGCGAACTGGCACTCGATATTAAAGCATCGGGGTTAAAAACCATGCTTACCGAAGATTTTTCGGATAAGGAATAATACGTAAAATTTTACTACAAAGCGGCTCAGCGCTTTTTCGATGGGAAAATCATCCTGTATTTAGCCTCGGTAATACCTTTGGCTATATCCTGCAGCTTGCGTTTGAGCATAATTTTGCGCAGCGGGTGAACTTTATCAACAAACAGAATACCTTCCAGGTGATCGTATTCATGCTGGATAATACGCGCCAGTACTCCGCTGAACCATTCGTCGTGAAAATTAAATTGCTCGTCGTAATACGTTAACCTAACATCCGACTTGCGCATTACATCTTCGTGAATATCAGGTATGCTAAGGCATCCTTCGCTGAAAGCCCACTCCTCCCCTTTTTCTTCAACAATTTTAGGATTGATAAACACTTTTTTAAATTCCCTGGTTTCGGGCGACTCTTTTTCGTAAGGTGTTGCATCAATCACAAAAATCCTGATCTGCTTGTTCACCTGGGGTGCGGCCAATCCCACGCCCGATGAAAAATACATGGTTTCCCACATATCGGTAATCAGTTGTTGTAATCCGGGGTATTCTGAGGTTATGTCAACCGAGACTTTACGCAAGTTAGGATGTCCGATTGCTACTATTGGAAGAATCATTCTGAAGGTATATTTTATTTGTTGTTTCTTATTTATTGTTCCTTATTCCTTGTTTCTTGTTCAGTATTCGTTATTTCTTATCACTTATCACCTATCACTTATCACTCATCACCTATCACTTATCACTTACCACTTACCACTTACCAAAAAACACATTTCCCAACCATTGGTTCATCGTTCGAAGCTTTTCACTTCGAGATAAGATTGCAGGATAATGACTGCGCTCACCTTATCAACCAGACCTTTGTTCTGTCGGTCTTTCTTTTTGGCACCCGACTGCAGGATTGCAGCTGAGGCCATTTTCGAGGTAAACCGCTCATCGATACGTTCAACCGGGATACCGGGGAATGTTTTCTGAAGTTGTTTCACAAATGGCTCTGTAAACCGGGCTGATTCCGAAAGTTGGTTTTGCATCGTTAATGGATATCCAACCACGAAACAGTCCACTTTTTCGCGCGCAACATAGTCTTTCAAAAAGGTAATTACATCTTTTGAATGTACCGTTGCCAGCGAGCCTGCAATCATCCTGAGTTCGTCAGTAACTGCAAGTCCTACCCGTTTCTGTCCGTAGTCAATGGCTAATATCCTGCCCAAGCCTTTATTTTTGCGGCAAAATTACAAAGAATATACTTCCAAAAAGGCTAATAGTGAAGCTTTTCTGCTTCAATACACAGATTAAAACCGTCAATAATGGGCCAGTCGGCCAAAAATGCCTAATTTTGAACTGCAAAATATTGTGTATGGAACATCTGAAATCTATTATAGAAAAAGCCTGGGACGATCGGTCGCTCCTGGGCGGCGAAGAAGCCAGGAATGCTGTATTCCAGATTATTGAACTGCTTGACAAAGGCAAGGTGCGCGTTGCCGAGCCTGCCGGCAGCACGTGGAAAGTAAATGAATGGATAAAGAAAGCCGTGATCATGTATTTCCCGCTCAGGCAAATGGAGGTTTTTGAAGCCGGTCCACTCGAGTTCCATGATAAAATACCCTTGAAACGTAATTATAAGGAATTGGGTGTTCGCGTAGTTCCGCATGCTGTAGCCCGTTACGGGGCATTCCTTTCGCCCGGCGTTATCATGATGCCATCGTATGTTAATATTGGAGCCTGGGTTGGCCCGGGAACCATGGTTGATACCTGGGCAACGGTAGGAAGTTGCGCACAGGTAGGTGCCAATGTGCACCTGAGCGGTGGCGTTGGTATTGGCGGCGTTCTGGAACCTGTTCAGGCTGCCCCTGTGATTATTGAAGATAATTGCTTCATCGGGTCGCGTTGCATTGTGGTTGAGGGAGCGCATATTGCTTCCGAAGCTGTGCTCGGCGCCAACGTGGTTATTACCAAAAGTACCCGCATTATCGATGTTACGGGTCCCGAACCCATTGAATATAAAGGATATGTGCCACCACGCTCTGTGGTGATCCCCGGATCGTACACCAAAAAATATCCGGCAGGCGATTACCAGGTTAGCTGTGCACTTATTATCGGGCAGCGGAAACCCTCAACCGATTTAAAAACCTCGCTGAATGAGGCTTTACGCGAATACGATGTTTCATTTTAACTGAACCTGATTTGGGAACGATGATGAATATTGGATTTGATGCCAAACGGGCATTTTTTAACCGCAGCGGACTCGGCAATTACAGCCGTAGTACGCTGAGGCTGTTATCGCAATATCATCCCGAAAACAACTATTTCATGTTTACCGCAAAGGTAAACTATGAAATTTTTCAGCCTTCGGCTAATTTACAGCTGGTTACACCCGAAAACAGGCTATACCAATCAGCTTCAGGCCTTTGGCGATCGTGGGGCATTAACAGGCAAATACAGGACCACAAAATTAATATCTACCACGGCCTCAGCAACGAACTTCCGGCAGGAATTCAGAAAACCGGGGTAAAAACCGTGGTTACCATCCACGATCTTATCTTTTTAAGATACCCGGAATATTACCCTTACATCGACCGGAAAGTTTACCTGCTGAAATTCAGTTATGCCTGCAAGGTGGCGGATAAAATTATTGCTGCCAGCGAAGCAACAAAAGCCGATATCTGTCATTATTTTGGAACTGATCCGGCAAAAATTGAAGTTGTTTATCAAACGTGTAACCCCGTTTTCAGGAAACAGGTACCAACCATTGAAAAAGAGCAGGTTATAAAAAAATATGATCTTCCCCAACGGTTTATACTTTACCTGGGTACCATTGAAAGACGAAAAAATGCCCTAACCTTGGTAAAAGCTTACCTGAAAAGGAATTTGCACATACCATTGGTAATTGCAGGACGGCCAACCGAATATATGATTGAAATCAACGATTA
>CAYNVK010000020.1:0-15114 GCA_964400395.1 uncultured Lentimicrobiaceae bacterium
GTTATATTGCAGCTCGGTGCTGCCGCCCAGCATCAGGATTCCCTTCGAATAAAACTCAGGCGGGAAATCATATTTCGATAACGACAACAACTGCTTGATACTTGTTTTCTGGATGGCCCTGAGCATATCGCGGGTAACCGGTATATATTTGCTCGAAGCACCCGAAGTACCCGAACTCAGTGCAAAATACTTCACCTGTCCTGGCCAGCTTACATAGGCTTCGCCATTAAGGGTACGGTGCCACCATTTGCGGTGCATGCTTTCGTAATCGAAAAGCGGAACACGCTCCCTGAACATAGCCAAAGGATTGCGCTGCCGCAGCATATCCTGAAAACCATATTCTTCGCCAAATGATGTAAGCTGTGCATGCCGGAGCAGTTTTCGGAGCGTACGGATCTGCAATTTATAAGCATCCTGGGTTTTCAGATTCTCAATGGGCATTTTACTCCTTAACTCGATGGCGCTCTTAATAATTGATCCAAGTATTGGCATAGCTACATTTTGATTACAGTTTGCAGTGGCTAAATTAGAAATAATTTCTAAATTCGTGCATAAGTAATGATTCACGTTTAACGTTATTTAACCTCTGTTGTGGTATGAATGCTCCCCCGAAAAAAATAGTACGCAACACATTAAAGGCATTTGTTGCCCTGGTAATTGTGATATCAGCAGGCTTGGTTGCGTTCCTGGTTTTCGCAACGGTTACTGATTTTAAACCTGCTGCTACCGAAAATGTTGCTGTTACCACTCCTGCATCTGTACAGCCAACCATACCTGCCGGTAGAATTGAATTATACACCTGGAATATAGGCTATTGCGGACTTGGGAGTAAGATGGACTTTTTTTACGAAGGGGGTAAAATGGTGCGTCCTTCCGAAGAATATTATAAACAATGCCGCGATGGTGTCATCAGCCAGGTAAAATCATTCGGAAAGCCGGGCTTTGTGTTATTACAGGAGGTGGACTGGCAGTCGGCCCGTACTTATAACGACTTGCAGGCAAATAAAATAGAGGCTTCGATGCCGGAATATGCCGCCACGTTTGCTACGAACTACAAGGTTCCATTTGTACCGGTACCGCCCAGTTCGCCCATGGGAAAGGTGAACAGCGGAATACTGACCCTGAGCCAATACAAGCCTGTTGAAGCTACGCGCTACCAGTTTCCATCGGCATACAGCTGGCCCAAAAAACTCTTTATGCTCGATCGTTGTTTCCTGCTTACGCGATACAATGTGAGCAACGGCAAACAACTGGTTGTAATTAACACCCATAATTCGGCTTACGCCGATGCCGTTGAGTTACGTGCCAGGGAACTGAACCTGCTTAAAAACCTGTTCGAAACCGAATATGCCAAAGGTAACTATGTGATTGCCGGTGGCGACTGGAACCAGAACCCCGTTCCCTACATCCCCGACAGCATCCGCGATGGGAATATAACGTATGCCATAACGCCCGGAATCCCGCCCGATTTCTTACCGCCGGGGTTTACATGGGCCTATGACCCCAACTATCCCACCAACCGTAATGTGGATACACCCTATACCAAAGGGCAAACGCCCACTACACTCATCGACTTTTTTGTGCTTTCGCCCAATATAAACCTGGTAAGTACAAATACGGTAATTACAGGATTCGAATTTGCCGATCATCAGCCGGTAGGCATGGTAGTGGAACTGAAATAAAATGTATTTCCACTGTAGAAGGAACAGGTTTCAATTATCTTTCAACGTAAAGTTTAGTCTTCGTCAATGAATAAATCAGCAGCAATACCATCAGCAAACAATATGCCCTCAGGGGTAAGTATTAGCGTATTCTCAGTATAAATCATCTTGCCCGACGCAATAAAATGCTGTGCATCGGCCAGGAGATTTTCGGCCATGGCCTGGCCAAATTTCTGCTTAACGATATCCAGCTTGCATCCCCACATGGTACGCAAGGTGGTCATGATATACTCATTAAAGCGGGTTACATGGCTTAATATTTCAGTTTCTGATTCTACCATTCCTGAAGTAACGGAATGAATGTAGTTGCTGATATTGGCAACATTCCAGCTGCGCGAACTGCCGTTATACGAGTGTGCCGAAGGGCCAAGACCGAGGTAGGATTTACCCTGCCAGTAGGCGGTGTTGTGGCGCGAGTATGCTCCGGGAAGGCAGAAATTTGAGACTTCGTAATGTTCGTAGCCCTGAGCCTGCATCATGCGTGTAAGTAGTTCATAATGCGAAAGTGATAAATTTTCGTCAACAGGTTTTGTTTTCCCTTTCCGGATCATTACGGCAAGCGGGGTTTTATCCTCAACCGTAAGCGAATAAGCCGAAATATGCGGAATGCCAAGCGAGAAAGCTTGTTGCAGGTTCTGCATCCAGCCCTCATCAGTCAAAGTAGGTATACCATAAATCAGGTCGATGCTCAGGTTGCTGAAACCTGCCTGCTGTGCATCCCCAATACATTGTATTACCTGCTCCGGCGTATGGGTACGACTCAGGAAATTTAAATCCTCCTGCCTGAACGACTGCATCCCGATACTCAGCCGGTTGATGCCTGAATTTTTAAATGCTTTTAGTTTACCGGGGGCCACGTCGTCGGGATTGGCTTCCAGGGTTATTTCGGCATCAGGTGCCACGCTGAAGTTCAGGTAAACAGCATTGAGTATTTTTTCAATATCCTGTACCTGTAGCATGGAAGGCGTGCCTCCGCCAAAATAAATAGTTTCGACCGGTTGCCCTGACAGGTAATTGCGGCGCTGCTGCAATTCGGTTACAATGGCATTGCTTACCTGATCCATATTGCGGGTGCTCGCCAGGGAATAAAAATTGCAATAATTGCATTTATGCCTGCAAAACGGAATATGTATGTAGATACCTGCCATTGGAAATTATTCGGAATTTTAAAGGTTGGTCAGCCATTACCGCTATGCCAGCCTTGGCTGCAAATCCGGTAACAAAAGGCTGGAGGTTAATAATTTCAGTTACTTTTTTTTCAACACAATCCTGAAGGTGGTTCCTTCGCCAAGGGCTGAGCTCTTCACAAATATTTTGCCTTTGTGATAATCGTTAATGATGCGTTTTGAAAGCGACAGCCCTAATCCCCAGCCACGTTGTTTGCTTGTGTATCCGGGTTTAAAAATGGTGCGGAACATATTGCGCGGAATTCCTTTACCGGTATCAGTAACATCGATGGTTACAACTTTCGGATCTTCTACTATATCAATTGATATTTCGCCTTGCCGTGTCATAGCATCAACAGCATTTTTTACCAGGTTTTCGATCACCCATTCGAAAAGTGGCCGGTTGAGCGGTATAATAATGGATTGCCCGGGGGGTATATTAATGGCGTAACTGAATTTTTGCGAAGTGCGGGTTTTGAGGTACGATATTGAATTGTAAACAACTTCTACTACGTTTTCGGGCAGCAGCGAAGGATTTGACCCGATTTTTGAAAACCTGTCGGTAATGGTGCTCAGCCTGCTGACATCCTTCCGGAGTTCGGCGATGGTTTCGCCATCAATATCCTTTGTTTCCAGATAATCGACCCAGGCCATCATCGACGACAGCGGGGTGCCCAGCTGGTGCGCCGTTTCCTTGGCCAGCCCTGCCCAAACCTGGTTTTGCTCGCTGCGCCTGGCTGTGCTGAAAAGCAGGTAAGCCACCAGCAGAAAAATGCCAATGATGGTGAGCTGCACATACGGGAAATACCGAAGTTGAGTAAGTACATACGATTCTTTATAAAAAATAAGTGTCTTACCCTGACCGGCAATATTAATTTCGATGGGATCATTTTGGGCAGCCATGTCCTGTATCAGGTGGCTCAGGTAGGCAGTGTCATGAATCATTGCTGTATCAATAAGACCTGATGCCAGCACCTGTTGCTGCGTACTATCCGTTACCAGCACCGGCACAGAGGCCGAATTGTTAACCACTTCGCTGAAAAATGAGTTTACCAGCTTATCCATCACCACCTGCATTTCGGTGAAAAGCTTTGAGTCCTGGTAATAAATATAGTTTACTTCGTTTTTATAGTACGGGATAGGGATAGGTGGATATTTCGAAAACTCTTTTTTCAGGTACCCCTCCATACCCGGTATGGTATCGGAACTGAATACAGTATTGAGTGTTGACGTAATATTGCCTTTGCCATCGGTTAATATAACCGGGATGGTGGTGTTCATCTGGATGATTTTCATGTAGAAGCTCGGATCCTCGTTAGGACCTGCTTTCACAAACCGTTGAACGGCTTCGGCATACAACTGAACTTTGTTACGCTCTTCCTCCTGTACCTGTTTGAAATATTTTTGCGTTGAATTTACCAGCCTGGCACGGGTTTGCAATGCGTTGGCCCAGGTGTGTATTTTCAAACGCTCGTCCCTGGCAATTTTTTTCACCAGCAGGTTCGAATACCAGAGCGAAAAAGCAATGATAATAACAGCAAAAACCATCAGCAGAAGTTTCCAGTAGCGCTTACGGGAGTATATACTGTATCTTTTAAAAAACGTTTGCTTCATATCTGCTTCCGGGGTAAACTGAACCTGCGCCGTTGTTTTTAAATAATTTTTTATCAGGGGGAATTACTTGCTTTTTTGTGCATTAAATATACAACTTTACTTTTAGAGGCAATACCCGGGGCGCTTTTTCATTGCCGGGGTATTTGTCGGGAGATGCGAGCATCGCGTCTCTACTCCCGCCCGCAGAGATGCGAGCATCGCGTCTCTACGGCGTTTTTTTATCGTCGTCCCATTCAATCACAAACTTACCCTGTTCCTGTTTGTTGATGGTGTTTTTGTCCAGATTCTGTGCTTTGCGGGTGGTATCGGCAACGCCCCATTTGAATTCCCGTCTCAGTGCCTCTTTCAGCTCCGTTTTCTGGGCTTTCATATCGCCCGAAATTTTTTCGCGCATCGCCTTCTTATCATATTTCACAATGGGATTATCAACGGTTCCGGTGAGCGAAACAAATACTTTTGTCCGTCCACGGCCATCGTCCTCCACGGGGCCAAATTCCTCCTGGTTATCCCTGGTTTTAATCTGTTTTTTAAACTTCGATGCCAGCAGGTCGGCAAGGGCAAGCGTAAAATGATAATCGAGGTCGTTGTTAAAGGTATGGGTACCCATCAGTTGCAGGTCGATAGCACTCGATTTTATTTCCATGGCAGGAATATAAATCACCTGGTTGGCGATATCTATCTGGTTGTGCAGGGTGGCAAAGCGTATGTCGCTCAGGTCCTCGACCCTCAGGTAGCTGGAAAGGCTTTGCATCGGGCTGTAGTTTACCAGCCTTCCGTTTTCAATCATAATATCGGCATGGGCTTTAACCGAATTCAGGTCAATATCGAGGTTATTTTGCATTGATGCTGCAAACACCACGTCTGAGCTCACCGCGCCTTCAAGGTTCTCGTCTTTCAGGTCGTCCTGCCCGAAGTTGTTAAATTCCCTGAAAAGCATTTTTACATTTACATTTTCGAGGCGTGCCTTTGCCTGCAGCAGCGAGTGCGTGCCGGGCTGCGCATTAATGGTTGCCTGGCCGGTAACCCTTCCCTGGCAGGTGAGCATCGAAACATCAGCCACCGAAAGCACTTTATTACGCAGGTGGCCGGTGCCTGTCAGGTTGCTGGCACTGAATTTGCCAAAAGTAAAATTGCTGCTTTTAATCCGCAAATCGCTGATGCTGATATCACCCGGCAGCCTGAACTGGTATTCGTTGCCTGAACTTTGCTGCGCCTCCGATAGTTCATCCCAGTCGAAACGCTCCGAAACCAGGGAGCCTGTAATTGCAAGAACTTCGTTTTTCACGAATATCCACGAAAGTAAATTTCCGAGTGTACCCCTGAGGTTGAAATCGCTTCGCCCGGCTTTAAAAGTGAGCTGTTGCAACTGAAGGTCGTTGCCATTAAAGGCGAATTGCGACTGTATGCCTTTCACAGGCAGGTTGTATTCCTTTAAGCCAAGTTCGGCCTGTTGTATGCTGCCACTCCCGGTAAGGCTGCTGCGCAGGAAATCGGCTGCCACTGGGTGATTGATATCAGCAATGGTTCCATGAAAAACTGCATTTACTTTAAGCCAGCCGCTCATGGAGGTAAAATGCTCGTATTTCAGGAATTGCTGCAGCTCGTTCAGGTTCATGCTCAGGTTCAGGTTGCAGTTAATGGCCGGGGCTGAAAAACCATGCATGCTGAGCGAACCACTTACAAATCCTTTGCCCAGGCTGGCTTTCAGGTTGCTGATTGAAAGCATTTCGTTAGCTCCATCCTGCTGAACCTGGTATACTGCCTGCCCCGAAACTCCGCGCAGGCCTACACCCGATTTTCGCTCGGTGATATTCCCGTTCTGCATCTCAACTTTTACCATAACGGAGGGCAGGCGGCCATTGCCAAATACACCGGCAATTTTCGAGCTTATGCTTCCTTTCCCTTCAAACTTATACCCTTCATAACTTTTAACATACCTGGCCGGTACCAGCGAAAGCATCTCCTCAAACGTTGATCCCGAAGCAGTAACCGCCAGGTTTACCTGTTTTTGTTTTTCGCTGTACACCACGCTTCCTGCCGCGCTGAGCTTCAGCTTGCCGGTTTCTATTTCGCCCTTGCTGATGTTGTAAAATCCTGAGGTATTGTCGGCATCCATTAACAACCAAAGGTTCAGGTTGCGATCGGAAAGATAACTTACGCCATGCGATTTGAAATCGCGCAGCATAATATTGCCTGCCAGGCTGAGTGCATATTTGCTGCTGTTGAAATTTCCTTTTGCTACAAAAGCGGGCAACTGCGCATCGGCAAAAGTATGTGCAGCATCATTCACAAAACGTACATGCATATTGTGAATAACGATACGTTGCAGTTCGAAATTAAAGTTTTGATTTCCGCTGCTGCTGCTTTTCTTCCAGAAATGGAAATTATCGCTGCCATCGGCATAAATGTGAAGCCCCAGTTCAATATTATCGAGCCTGATATTTTTAACCCGGTATTTTTTTTGCAAGAGGTCCCACAGGTTGAAGCGCAGCGCGATGGTTCCGGCTGTGAGCAGGTTATGGTGCGTAGGCGGATTTACAGCTTCCTTAATCCGCACCCCTGAAAAACGAACCGAAGCAAACGGAAAATCCTTGATCAGGCTGAGCTGAACATCATCAATCTGTACTTCGGAGACAAGGGATTTGTTTATTTCGGTAATAAACAGTTTTTTTACTTCGGGCCCAAGGAACTGCTGCGCAAGGAAGAGCAGCACCAAAACGAACACCGCTATTCCTGCCGACCATATCAAAACAGCTTTCAGGGTTTTAGAACGCGTCATCCGGTAAAAATGGTTTTTAATTACAGTAACGCAAAATTACCATAGTTATTAGAATGAGCCGGAAAAATGTTTGCGTTTGCATACAGTTCCATATAACTGCGTGCTTAAAATTGATGTGCCGGATGTTAAAACCTGTCCCTGACCAGGAAATCAATCAATAAAACCAACACCTTTATTAGTTGGTCCACACGGCTTCGGCCGGAGCACTGCTTACCGATTTCGTGGCATATGCATCCGCTGAAATACTGAAATACGATTCAACCATACCCCAGCCTTTCGAAAATTTCCAGTCGTAGTTTTTGTTAAAGCTGCTGATTCCTGCAAAAGTGCCATCCCTGTCGTAGAACTGGTATGCATACGATTTGCTCACGGTGGGTTTGTTGGTCATAAGCACATACAGGTAAAGGTTTACAGCCATGCTTTTTGCGTAACCATTATCGGTATAATCGACAGTAAACTGAACTGTTTCCACAAAATTTGTGTTTTCCGGATTTGGCGTACATGTGCCCCCCTGATTCGAAGCATATTCAGCCATGCTCATAAAATTAGAGCCGGCAACGGTTTGGGGAAGTATCATCATAAAAGTGCCATCCGACGAAAGTGCGGTATTGGCAATATAACCGGCCCTGATCATGGCCGGACCATAAGGCCAATCAACCAGCTCAATGGTATTGTTTACAACCTGCTTTAGCTTCACTGTTCCATAAATGGTATCGGCTACAGCGGTAACATCGGGGAGTGGATCGTTCGAATCGTCACTACAACCCATTTGTACTAACAGAGTTGCTGCTATGCAGAACGCTGCTGATAAGATGAATAATTTTTTCATAATAAGCAGTTTATGTGATATTTAACGACTATTATACTTGGTTTATTAAGATTGGGAACCGGGATCCGTTACCTGGTTTCCGGTTGTATTTTCAACAAAAAGCTCCGTTGCCAGTTTCGAAACCAGTTCCGGCCGCAGATCGTTCATACAACGGAAATGCTTTTTCGGACACGAATGTAAACCTTTTTGTGTACATGGCCGGCACGAAAGTTCAATTTCGGCAACCCTGCTGTTTTCGGCCAACGGGAAGAAACCCAGTTCGCGGGTGGTAGGACCATAAACTGCTACTACCGGGGCATTCATGGCCTGGGCCATATGCAGCATGCCGGTATCGTTGGTAAGAACCATAGCCGCTTTGCCCAGTACAGCAGCAGAACCCATCAGGCTCAGCTTGCCGGCCAGGTTCAGTGATGGGGTTTTCATTTGTGATTGCACCATCCTGCAAATATCAACATCGCCCGGCCCGCCGATCAGTAAAGTGTAAGCCCCTGTTTGATTGCAGAAGGTATCGGCGGCTGTTGCAAATCCTTCGGTAGTCCAGCGCTTGTTTTCCCACTGGGCCCCGGGTGCAACCACAAGCAGCGGTTTACCCACGGGTAGGTTGTTTTGCGCCAGCAGCACTTCCACAGCACTGGTTTCCTGTTCGGAGGGGAATACTTCGGTTCCCTTGCCATCGTAACGAACGCCAAGGGTTTCAACGGATTCGAAATAGCGCAGGTAAACCGGCTTAATTTCTTTATAGATATTTATTTTGAAACGGATCAGCAGGTCGCGGGCCATCAGTTTTTTCGAGAAACCGGCAATGCCGGTCCGCGAACCAACGCCTATCATCATACTGCGTATGTTCTTTTGTATATCTAAAATCATGGAATAGCGGGTGAGCTGCACCTGCATGCGGATACGCCTGAGCTGGTTACGGCTGTCGGCTTTATCGAAAGTAATGATATTGTTGATGTGCGGATTACCCGACAATACCACGGCAAATTCCTTTTTCACCAGGAAATCGATTTGCGCGTTGGGAAATGTTGCCCGCAAACAACGGATCAATGGCGTGGTAAGTATGATATCGCCAATGGAACTGAACCGGATGATCAGGAATTTATATCGTGAGTCCAAAAACTTAAATTTAAGTTTACAACTGAATTATGTTTCTTTTCTGCCCGGAGATCCAGCCTGGTAAGCTCTATCGCCTTTTTGCCCGGGTAAAAGGTCAATACAGAAAGTTATTGTAGGGGTAACGGATTACATGAAGTCTTTTTACTTCTTCGTACAGCAGTTTCCTGAATTCGTCGATGTTGATTTTTTGCTTTGCCGAAATAAAAAGTGCCGGTGCGTTAAGTTTAGCCATCCAGGTATTTTCCAGTTCCTGGAGGGTAATATTTTCGCGGGCAGGCGGCGCAAGGTCGAAGGGATCTTTTTCTACGTGCGTATACGCATCAATTTTATTAAAAACCATGATGGCAGGTTTATCGGCACATCCAATTTCGGCCAGGGTCTGGTTTGCAATTTCAACCTGTTCTTCAAAAGAGACATGCGAAATATCGACCACATGCACCAAAAGGTCGGCTTCGCGCACCTCGTCGAGGGTCGATTTGAAAGATTCGACCAGGTTATGGGGAAGTTTGCGGATAAATCCAACGGTATCGGTGAGCAGGAAAGGCAGGTTTTCGATCACCATTTTACGTACGGTGGTGTCGAGGGTGGCAAAGAGTTTGTTTTCGGCCAGCACTTCGCTTTTGCTCAGCAGGTTCATAATGGTGCTTTTACCTGCGTTGGTATAGCCTACCAGGGCAACACGTATAAGTTCTTCGCGGTTTTTGCGCTGGGTTACTTTCTGTTTGTCGATGTCTTTCAGTTTTTCCTTGAGCAGGGCAATTTTATCACGTATGATCCTTCGGTCGGTTTCAATTTCCTTTTCACCCGGACCACGCATACCAATACCTCCGCGTTGTTTTTCGAGGTGAGTCCACATGCGGGTGAGGCGTGGAAGCAGGTACTGGTATTGAGCCAGTTCAACCTGGGTACGCGCCGTGGTGGTGCGCGCACGTTTGGCAAAAATATCGAGGATCAGCAGCGGTCGGTCGAGCACACGGCATCCCAGTTCACGCTCAATGTTACGGGTTTGCGAACCGCTGAGTTCATCGTCGAAAACAGCTACATCAATGCCTTCGGCTTTCACATATTCGGCAATTTCCTGAAGTTTACCGGCACCCACCAGCGTACGCGGATCGGGCATGGGTAGTTTCTGAACAAACCTTTTACCGGGAATAGCCCCGGCAGTTTCGAGCAGGAACTCAAGTTCGTCGAGGTAATCGTGTACTTTATCTTCGTCCTGGCGGCCGGTTACAATGCCAACCAGAACGGCTTTTTCGGGTTTAATATCTGATGCGAGCATTTAGGGATGTTAGGGCGACAAAGATACAAACAATCAATTGAATGAACCTGACTGGTTTGTGTATTAATCCTCAACAAAGCTGAAACCGGCATTGGCCTGTGAGTAACGCATACAGGTTGGCAATGATTTCAGAAAATGACCTGGCTAAGTGCCTGTTTAATATTGATGAATTTAACTTAAAGACAGGCGAATGGGAGAAACGGCGTGGGGAGATTGCCAAAATATAAACAAAAACCTGAACTTCATTTCAGGATACTTCCCCGCCTGCTGATGCAGTCAGGCAGGTGTCTTCCGGCTTTTACTCAACTCATTGTATTTATTTGACAAATTTATACAGTCTGTAAAGCACTCGAAGATTAAATTACATAAGCCCGAATGAAAAATGGTTAATGCTGTAACCGCCCTTCAGTAAGGCTTAAGGACAATGCCAAGCCTTTATTTTGAATGAATATAAATTGATAAACAGTTGTAAAGCATCTGAATATATATTGTATAATTGTTGCTTCAATTCACATGTTTTATTTTACTATCTCATTTATTGTATGAAAATCAAATTTCTTCCCGCCTCACTGATTGTTTTCCTTTGTTTATCTTCGGTAGTTTCATTTTCACAGCAAAAAGAGTTTGAATTTGAGAAGATCAACATTGCAGATTTTAAAAACATCCTCACAAAAGACAGTTCGGCCGTAGCCGAAGTAATTGCTGATGTCGGCCACACCAGGTTCGAATATGGGCCTAAGGGTTTTTACCTGATTTTTGAACGTAAAACCCGAATCCACATCCTGAAACAGGAAGGCACTTCGTATGCCACCATCGAAATTCCTTTGTACAAAACCAAAACCGACAGGGAAGAAGTTGCTTCTTTCAAAGGGTATACCTATAACCTGGAAAACAATGAAATTGTAAAAACCAAGGTCCGGAGCGAAGATATATTCATGCAGGTGCAAAGCGAAAACTGGAACGTTCAGAAAGTGGCCATGCCTGCAGTAAAAGCAAATTCGATTATTGAATTTAATTACGAGGTGCATTCCGATTTCACGTTTAACCTGCAGTCGTGGGCGTTTCAGTCGGACATCCCAATAAACTGGAGCGAGTACAATGTAAAAATCCCTGAATATTTTGTGTATAAAACCTTATCGCAGGGCTATCTGCCATTCGCCATCAACGAAAAAACCAGGTCGCAGCAGAATTTCTCGGTACATTACGAAGCGCAGCTGGGTGTAGGGCTTAATTCGGAACGGCAGCCCGGCCATACCGAAGTGTATAAAGTTGACGCCGACAATTACCGCTGGGTAAGCACCAATGTGCCGGCCATGAAACCGGAGCCCTTTATCACTACTACCGACAACTATATTTCGAAGATCGAATTCGAATTGTCGGTAGTAAAAATGCCTGGTGAGCTCGACCGCACGGTAATGGACACCTGGGAAACCCTGAACACCAAACTGCTGGAAAACGAAAGCTTCGGATTGCTGGTTAAAAAAGGAGGTTTTATTTCCGACCAGCTTCCGGCCATAACTGCAAAAGCAGGCAGCAGCGTCGAAAAAGTAAATGCCATTTACGATCATGTGAAATACCGCATGAAATGGAATGGTGATAACGGGGTTTTTGCCAACAACAACCCCAAAAAAGTGTATGAAGAACGCATCGGTTCGTCGGCCGATATTAACCTGATGCTGGTTGCCATTTTAAAGGAAGCCGGTTTTAATGCCGAGCCTGTGATCCTGAGTACGCGCAGCCATGGGTTGGTACAGGAAATATATCCGCTGCTTTCAAAATTCAATTACGTGGTGGCCCTGGTGCGCATTGATGCCGATAATTACCTGCTCGATGCCAGTTCGAAATATGTGCCTTTTAATACACTTCCCGAAAGGTGCCTGAACGGCAAAGGACGCATTATTTCGAAGACTTTCCCGGGTTGGGTTTCGCTGCTGAATAAGGAGTATAAAAACTCATATACCGCTGTCGATTTGACCCTGGCAGAAGATGGTTCGCTGAAAGGGAAATGCACTATTACCAGTTCGGGGCTTGATGCTAACAGCCGGCGCAACACTTTTGCCAATAAAAATGAAAAGGAATATATCGAGGACTTTACCAGCGGGCATCAGAACTGGTCGGTTGCTGAATTTCACATTTCGAATGTAGATACACTTTCCAAACCTTTAACCGAAGAATATACACTGGATATACCCGATGAAGCGCAGGTGGCAGGTGATAAAATGTACCTGAATCTCATGGCAGGGTTTGGCGAAAAAACCAATCCCTTTAAGCTTGAGAAAAGACTTTTCCCGGTCGACTTCAGCAGCCCGATAAAAGATAATTATATTGTAAAAATTAACATTCCGGCAGGCTGGGTTGTGGAAGAACTCCCTAAAATGGCTTCGGTGGCACTTCCCGACAATGCAGGATCGTACAAGTGTATGTTCGAGGAAAAAGGCGGAACCATACAGGTAATAAGCAATCTGCGTATTAACAAAACCTTCTTTATGCCCGATGAATACGAACAATTGAAGGAATTTTTCAGGTTGATGGTTGTAAAACAAGCCGAACAGATTGTACTTAAAAAAGCCTGACCTCATGAAGCTTAACTTTTGCATCCTGTTCTTTTTCATCCTCATATCGGCAGGCGCTAAAGCTTCGGATATCAGGTATAGTATTTTCGAAATTCCCGATTCTCTTAAAAAAAATGCCAACAGCATTGTAAGGGTATCGGAAACTACATTCGAGGTCGACGAAAATTTCAAATCGACCTACACGGTTCATTATGTGCTTACCCTTTTAAACTCCAAAGCCCTGGATGATGCCGAGCTGAGGGTATACTACGATAATGAATCAACGGTGAATTACCTGAAATTTAAAATCTATAATTCCTTTGGCGAGGATATTACCCGCACCTTCAAAAGCCTTGATGTTACTGACCAGAGTGCCACACCCGGGGGTACGTTGTATTCCGACGACCGTTGCAAGGTAGTTTCGCCCATATTTGCCCAATACCCTGTTACGGTAGAGTATAGCTACCAGGTAAAGGATGTGGTTCTTTTTTCGTACCCGAGCTGGGTTCCGGTTACATCCACCAACATGGCCTTGCAACAGGCTTCGTACACCCTGCGTACCCCAAAATCGCGCACACCCCGGATGAAAAGTGTAAACAAAGTCCCCGAGGTAAGCATGAGCAGTGAAAAGGAAATAAATCAATACAAGTGGGAAATCAGCAATTTTGCCGCCATCGAAACCGAGCCTTTCAGCCCACCCTATTATGAGCTGATCCCGTTCCTGCTACTCGCACCCGATTATGTAAATTATAATACATATTCCAATCCTTTCGTGAGCTGGAACGATTTCGGAAAGTTTCTTTCATACCTGGTGAACGGCAGGGACCAGCTGGCTCCCGAAACCGTGGTAAAACTGCAGGCCCTGGTAAAAGATTGTGCTGATAATAAAAGCAAGATTAAGGCTGTTTACAAATACATGCAGCAACGTACCCGCTATGTAGGCGTTCAGATTGGCATCGGGGGCTGGCAGCCTACCCCTGCCGATTTTGTGGATAAGAAAGGATATGGCGACTGCAAAGGACTGGTAAATTACACCCGCGCCCTGCTTAAAGCCGTAGATATAAAGTCCTATTATTCACTTGTAAAATCGGGCAACAATTCAGCACCCGTGATTGAAAGTTTTCCAAGTAACCAGTTCAGCCACGTAATATTGTGCGTGCCCGACCAAAACGACACCCTCTGGCTTGAATGCACCAGCCAGAAAACTGCCTTCGGATTCCTGGGGTCTTTTACTGATAACCGCATGGCACTGGTATTAAATGATAACGGAGGAACGCTGGTTAAAACCAATGTGTACAACGAAGGATTAAATACCAGCAGCCGCAGAATCACGGTTACTATGGACGAGGCAGGTGATGCCCGGGTGAAAATGTTTACCACAAATAAGGCAGTTCAAAGCGAGTCCATCGAAGAACAGCTTTCCGAAAGTCCCGAAGACCAGCGTAAGGAATTCCTGAAGCACATCGGGTATTCCGATTGTGTGATTAACACCCTTAAATATAATTTGAATGGTGATATCATCCCTGTCGGGACAGTGGAGGCCGAGTTGGAAGTTCCTGCATTTGCATCGAAAAACGGGAATCGCTTATTTATTCCCGCAGTAGCCCGCGACCGGTTTATCCCAGTGCCTCAAAACTCCACGCCCAGGGTAAACCCGGTGGTGATCAGAAATTCGTTCACTGACAGCGATACCGCTATAATAAATATGCCTGCAGGCTTGAAAGCCGAATTTATTCCTGGCCAGCAACGCATCGAATCGAAATTCGGGAAATATGTTTTCTCAGCCGAAATGATAGGCGAACAGCTTTTTTGCTACCGCATGTTCGAGGTACATGCCGGCTGGTATAAGGCTTCGGAATATGCTGAATTTATTGCCTTCCTGCGAAAAATTGCAAAATCGGATCAAACAAAAATTGTGCTAACCCAGAAAAATTAGCCTGGTTGCGGAAAACACAGCCTTATAGCCGGGACTTTGCATACAGGTTACTGAAGCATTTAAATTGATGCATCCTGATACGGATAAATTGCGCAAAATGCGTTACGCATTTTGCGCAAAAA
>CAYNVK010000020.1:15214-16466 GCA_964400395.1 uncultured Lentimicrobiaceae bacterium
TCTGGCTGGTGCGGATTTGCAATCCGCACCTTACGAGTACCGGATTTGCAATCCGGCTTTCAGAAAATTCTAAATTAATCAGCAAATACTTTTTATGCAAATTCAGATTTGCTTAATGCTGGTGCAGCCAGTTACAGGTTCTTAAAACTTCTTAAACCCGATAATTTCCCTGACTTCCTTTACCGTTTTTGCAGCGCTTTCGTGCGCTTTATCGCGGCCTGTTTTCACTACTTTTGCCAGGTATTCGTCATCGCCCAGCAGCTGGAGTATACGCTCGCGGAAAGGTGTGGTGAAACGGATTACATCCTCAGCCAGCTGTTTTTTCATATCGCCATAGCGCACTGCACATGCATTATACTGTTCTTCGAAAAACTGCAAAGTTGCAGGCTCCGACAAGGCTTTCATCAGGTTAAATAAATTCTCGATGGCCTGAGGCTTAGGTTGGTTGGGCTCGGTAGGTCCACTGTCGGTAACCGCTTTCATTACTTTTTTACGGATTACTTCGGGCGAATCGAACAGGAATATGGCGTTACCTTCGCCTTCGCTCTTGCCCATTTTGGTACTGCCATCAAGCCCCGGAATTTTAACCAGCGATTCGCCAAAATTGTATGCTACCGGTTCGGGGAAATACTCTACATGATACATGCGGTTGAAACGGTTTGCAAATGTGCGGGTCATTTCGAGGTGCTGCTCCTGGTCCTTGCCAACCGGTACTTTATGCGCTTTGTGCAATATAATATCGGCGGCCATCAGCGTAGGATAGGTAAGCAGTCCGGCATTTACATTTTCGGGCTGTGTGCGGGCTTTATCTTTAAACGAAGTGCAGCGTTCCAGCTCACCCAGGTAAGCATTCATATTCAGGAAGAGGTACAACTCGGCGGTTTCGGGCAGGTCGCTCTGCAGGTATAACGTCGATTTTTCGGGATCCAGTCCACATGCCAGGTACTCGACTAATACTTGTTTCACATTGCCATGAAGGTCGGCCGGAGTTGGATGCGTAGTAAGCGAATGATAATCGGCAATAAAGAAATAGCAATTATCGGTTTGCTGCATTTTTACAAAATTCTGCATGGCCCCGAAATAATTCCCGAGGTGAAGGTTGCCCGTAGGCCTGATTCCGCTTACAACTGTTTGCATAAAATATATTTTGCCGCAAAAGGCATTTAATGATCAATGAAAAAGTCTGCCCTTTATGATGATTGGCAAACCGGGATGCAAAATTAGTGATTTATGGCGAAAGTGCGAAAGATTC
>CAYNVK010000021.1:0-16091 GCA_964400395.1 uncultured Lentimicrobiaceae bacterium
AAATGAGGGTAAAAGGAGCATAAGCGTGCAGGCAGCCATAGTGCCGGCATTGAGCATCAGCAAATGAATAATTGATAAGTTGATGGGTACAAAAGTCATAAAATACGATTCCTGGGGCAGGCTCACTATCCTGAAATATTTCTGCAGCAGGCAGATGCTGATCCCGGCAAGGTTTACATAAAGCATACCTTTCCCTACAATGTAGGTGGCATTGTACAGAAAAATACGACGTATGCTCAGGTTGCGGGCGCCAAGTGCTTTCAGAATACCGATCATATTGGTTCTTTCCAGGATCAGGATCAGCAAAGTTGATATCATAGCCATCCCCGAAACAAGGATCATAAGCACCATAATAATAATTACATTCATATCCTGCAGATCGAGCCAGTCGAACATTTGCGGGTAAAGATCGCGTATGGTTTTGGCATTCATGTCGTAGCCAACTTCCTTATACACCTTTTTCCCAACCTGATCAAGCTGTGCGAAATCATTGATATACACATCAAACCCCGAAACCAGGTCAGGGCTCCAACCGTTCAGTTTTTGTATCTGCCTGATATCGCCAAAGATAAATTTCAGGTCGAACTCCCCCAGTCCTGTATTGTAGATTCCCGAAACGCTGAATCGCCTGGCGCGGGCCTGGTTGTCAATAATGAAATACATCCGTAACGGATCGCCCACCTTTATTTTAAGCAGATCGGCCAGGTTCTGCGAAATAATTACCGAAGTGCTGGCAGATGAATCCACGGTCGAAAATGTTTTGCCGGCCACCATTTTATCATTAAAAAAGGACCAGTCGAAATCGGAACCCACACCTTTAAAAACCACACCTTGTATCTGGTCGGTGGTCTTGATGATTCCGGCCTTGGTGGCAAAAACCTGTATATGCTTAATGCCGTCAGTTTTCTGCAAAGTACTGTAAAAGGGCTGATTACGGCTAACCGGCTCAAATTCAAAGGAATTGTTCGAATCGAATTTTGCAATCTGAATGTGCGAGCCAAAGCCAACAATTTTATCGCGGATCTGTTTCTGAAAACCGGTAACTATGGCTGCCGAAACAATCATAACCGCCAGCCCGAGGGCAACACTGATTATGGCAATCCTGATTACGGGTGCCGAAAAACTTCCGGGACCACCTTTTATCAAACGTCGGGCTATAAATCGTTCTGTATTCATTCAGTTGCAAAAATACTTTTTTATCCGGTTTAAATGGCTTCCGCAATCGGGTTCTTCAAAATTGCTGCAGAAAATAAGCGATGCATGCCGGTTTCAGGAGAAATTCCATTACTATTGTACAGTTTTTGATCAGATCAAAAAGTAATAGTCAGTCAACCGTTTTCTGCATCGCTATGCGTTTCATAAAAAACCTGTTTTTTCTGCTTTTTGTTTTCACGGCAGTGGCTGCACATGGCCGGCATTCAGCAAATACCTCCGGAACCAGTCCGGATAAAGCAACCATTTTGCCCGGGGCATATCGTGTAAACGAATACCTGCCGAAGCTAAAAAGCTGCAAAGTGGGACTGGTAGCCAATCATACTTCCCTCATTAACCGCACCCACCTGCTCGACACGCTGTTAGCACTTCAGGTGAACGTGGTAAAAGTATTTGGCCCCGAGCATGGTTTCAGAGGCGACGCACCCGACGGGAAGGAAATTAACAGCGGCATTGATCCCAAAACCGGGATAGCAATTATTTCGCTGTATGGCAATCATAAAAAACCAACCAAAGAAGATCTGCAGGACATTGATATTATGGTTTTCGATATTCAGGATGTAGGCGTACGTTTTTATACCTACATCTCGACCTTAACGTACGTGATGGAGGCCTGCGCCGAAAACAATATCCCGCTGCTGGTACTCGACCGACCTAACCCGAATGGTTTTTACGTGGATGGTCCGGTATTGGAGCCTTCGTTTGCCTCATTTATAGGCCTGCACCCGGTGCCTGTTGTTTACGGAATGACTATTGGCGAGTACGCGAACATGGTAAACGGCGAAAAATGGATTAAAAGCACCAAGCAATGCAAGCTCAGCATCATAAAATGTAAAAATTACGACCATAAATCGCGGTACCAACTTCCTGCGAAACCATCGCCTAACCTGCAGGATATGCAGGCGGTGTACTTGTACCCATCGCTTTGCTTTTTCGAGGGAACGGTGGTAAGCATCGGGCGTGGAACGGCAAATCCGTTTAAAGTATTCGGGCATCCGAAATACACCGGCGGAAATTACAGTTTTACACCCCGCCCTGTAAAAGGAGTAAGCGAAGATCCGCCACTCAACGGCCAGCTTTGCTACGGACAATACCTGGGTGCAGCAGCCGATAAACTAAAACAGCAGGGCAAAATAGAATTGTCGTGGCTCCTGCAGGCATACAAGAACCTGGGGTCTAAAACCGATTTTTTTATTCCTTATTTCGAAAAGCTTGCCGGAACAAATAACCTACGACAGCAAATTGTGAGCGGCAAAAGTGAAACCGAAATCCGTAAATCGTGGCAAGCCTGTATAGACAGTTTTAAGAAAGTAAGAAAAAAATACCTGTTATACCCGGATTTTGAATAGGTGAAATTGGATTAGAAAAGCAAGTAAAATTACAGAAGTTACTGGTTTTGGTGTCATTGCGCAGAGGAACAGCTTGTCCCGATTTTTCGGGAACGAAGCAACTGGTTTTAGTGCAACATTTTTTCTGTGCTGAGCAAAGTGGTATAAAAGAACTGATATTAAAAAAGGTGAGCTCAATTGTTTCAATCAAACTCACCTTTTAACGAAATTTAAACCGGTACTAAATTCGTCCGGGGTATACTTTCAGCGCCTCAGCCAGGCATTTAACAGCGTTGCGCAAATCTTCAATTTTAAGTACATAGGCAATGCGGGCTTCATTTTTACCAAGGCCTGGCGTTGCATAAAAACCCGAAGCCGGAGCCAGCATAACAGTCTGTTTTTCGTAGCTAAAATCCTCAAGCAACCACTGGCAGAATTTATCGCTGTCGTCGACCGGCAGGCTGATAATGGCATAAAATGCGCCTTTCGGTTTTGGTGCAAACACCCCGGGTATTTTATTGAGTTCGTCAATTACAAAATCCCGACGTGCGATATATTCATCGTAAACTTCGGTAAAATAGCTGGCTGGGGTTTTCAGCGAAGCTTCACCTACCACCTGCCCGAGTGAGGGCGGGCTAAGCCTGGCCTGGGCATACTTTAATGCAGCCTGTAATATTTCTTTGTTACGGGTAACCAGCGCTCCAATGCGCACGCCACATTCGCTGTAACGCTTCGAAACCGAATCAACCATAATGGCATTATTTTCGAGTCCTTCGAGTTTCATTACCGAAAAATGCTCGTTGCCGCCATAACAGAATTCGCGGTAAACCTCATCAGCAATCAGGTATAAATCGTGCTTCAAAACCAGTTCGCGTAACTGTTTCAATTCGCTGACACTGTACAGATAGCCTGTTGGATTGTTGGGATTACAAACCATAATTGCCTTAGTGTTCGGCGTAATTGCTTTTTCGAATTCGCTGATTGCCGGTAGCGCAAATCCATCCCTGATGGATGAAGTGATTGGTTTTACCACAACTCCGGCAGTTTGCGCAAAAGCATTGTAATTGGTATAAAAAGGTTCGGGTATAATGATTTCGTCGCCGGGGTTCATGCACGAAAACATGGCAAACATAATCGCTTCTGAGCCACCGGTGGTGATGAGTATCTGGTTTTCGTCAACTTCAATCCCCTGGCTGGTATAGGTTGCTGCCAATGCCTTGCGGTACGATTCGTTTCCTGCCGAATGGCTGTATTCAATCACTTTCCCGTCGTAATTCCTGATGGTTTCAATAGCTACTTCCGGGGTTTTGATATCGGGCTGACCAATGTTGAGGTGGTACACCTTGATGCCTCTTTTTTTGGCTGCTTCGGCATAAGGAACAAGTTTGCGGATGGGTGATGCTGGCATCTTTAGGCCACGTTGCGATATAGTTGGCATTGCAGATTTTATTTTAGTTGTTAATCAAAAAACGGTGCAAATGTAAATAAATATGATTCAGTGAAAAGAATATTTTTCTTGTTTAAAAATTTTATTTCCTGCTGATGTTGAAAAGACTAAAACTTATTTTTCCCAAATGAATTTTGGATGCTGTGAGCCGGTTTAAAAGGATAAAAACATCTACCAGAACTACACCTGCACATTCATTTAAATGTGAATAAAACAACCAGGCCTGACTAATCCATTTCCTCAACAGGCATAATTAATAAGGGTTAATAAATGCCACTATCCGTAAAATTGCAGGATGCCATGCCTCCGCTAAACGCCCGGGCACGATTTTTGAATAATAATTTCTACTTTTGTTGCACAATCATTAACCTATAAGCATAATGAATTTACTCAGGAATAAACTTTTGCTGTTAATAATCACGGTTCTTTTTACTGGTTTCGTCCATGGACAGAAGGCACCATCGCCGGTTGTAATTAATGGTACTTTGGCCGAAAAAGGTTCGTATACTAAAATCTACCTCGATACCCTCAACAGCCAGAATCCATGGATTTTTGCCACCGCTGATATTACTCCGGATGGTAAATTCAGGATTGAAGCATCCATCAGTAATACAGATATCTTCAGGCTGCGCCTCGATGATGAAAATTATATGATGCTGATTCTTTCGCCTGGCGAAAACATAACGCTTAAATCGACAGAGGCAAAACTTGGCAGCAATACTGCAACCGAGGGCTCCGTGCATACAAAGCTGTTGTACGGCACCATGAACGAATTACAGGGTTTTGAAAGCCGAAAAGCCATGCTGAATAAACAGTTTAACGATATACAATCATCACCCAGGAAAGATTCGCTGGCCGCTGCTATTATCAACAATTTTAATGAAACCGACTCTTTGCAGAAAGTCGCCCTCAAATCGCGTATGAACAGCCATCCGGCTTCACTGGCATGGATATTTTTCGTGGATAAACTCGATATGTCCAATGATTTTGACATAATCGACAAAATAGATGCAGCCAATTTCAAAACTTATCCCGAAAATCCGTTTGTTATCCAGTATCACCAGCAGGTTGAAACTGAACGCAAAACCGCCATTGGTTCGCTTGCCCCGGAAATAGAACTTACTGATGTTGATGGCAAACCCCGAAAATTGTCATCGCTCAAAGGCAAAGTGGTGCTGATTGATTTCTGGGCTTCGTGGTGCGGTCCATGCCGTAAAGAAAACCCGAACGTGGTAGCCATGTACGGCAAATACAAAGATAAAGGCTTTGAAATTTTCAGCGTTTCGCTCGATAAAGATCGCGAAAGCTGGGTAAAAGCCATTGCCAAGGACAACCTCTTCTGGCCAAACCATGTAAGCGACCTTAAATACTGGAAATCAGCAGGTGCCGTAACTTATGGCGTAACATCCATTCCATTTACCGTGTTGGTTGATAAAAAAGGAAGGATTGTGGCTAAAAAATTACGTGGCGATGCACTCGAAAATAAAGTTAGCGAACTCCTGAAATAGGCAGCTGAGCTAAGCTGCAATTACTGCAACAGCCCTGATCAACGAGGCTTCTGCTTCTATTTTAAGCGGGAATGCCATAAAATCCACCTGTTTGTGCCCCAACAACGCGCCCAGGTTATTGAGGTTTTCGACGAGGAACCGACCTTCTTTCAGATAAACAGAATGAAACGCGAATGGCGCCTTATCGGGTGAAGGCGAATCAAAACCCGCAATCCGCACATTGGCTTTCGCCAGCGCTTCGGCAACGCTGTTTTCGAACACCGGATAATCGGTATAGTATTGTTCCGATCCCCAGTTCCGGCTATACCCGGTGTGGAACAGAACGATTTTAAATTCGTCAAAAATCAGCTCCCACCCAGGTTGCATTACAATCACATCTTTCCCGCTTACATCAATTACAGCAGCTGGTCCCGCAAACATTTCAACGGGATAATTATCGATGCTGATGGTACCTGATTTGGCATGAAAAGGTGCGTCGATATGCGTTCCGGTATGCATATTGGATTCGAGGCGATGGGTGACATAGGCTACCTCTTCGGGCAAAATATCACGCAGCACCGATGGTTCCTTTTCACCAGGAAACACAGGCATGCCATGCCGGATGGTATGAGTAAGATCAATATATTTCATTACGTATTTTTGAGTTTTCAAATTTTATAATCCTGGATAAACTATTCTCCATCATCCATCTCCCCATCTCCTAGTCCCCCCATCTCCCCATCTCCAAATCGCCCATCGCCCCTCGCCCATTCTCCCATTCTCCCTCACCCAACCCCCTCAATCAGTTTCTGCTGTTCCTCCTTGGTTATTTTCTTCCAGCAAACGCCCCTGAAATCGCAGGGATAAGGCTTCATGCAGTGCATCCCTGGCTGAATATCGGGCGATTTATCACGTTGCAATACCTCAACCATCCCAAGGATATTTTCATGAACCGTATTTTCATTCAACTCGCATTGCGCCGTTACATCAGTAAAAACAAATATTTCGCGTAAATCGGCAGTTTCGTCGAGCGACACATCGGCATTGCGGTGAATCAATGAAAATGTCCCCGGCTTCAGGCCTGAACTACTCATCACATGGTATTGCAGA
This sequence comes from uncultured Lentimicrobiaceae bacterium, assembly GCA_964400395.1. Lineage (GTDB taxonomy): Bacteria > Bacteroidota > Bacteroidia > Bacteroidales > UBA4417 > UBA4417. The sequence goes on from CAYNVK010000021.1 coordinate 6,585, forward strand.
AAAGCATCATTATAGTAAACTTCGCTCAGCGCCAGGCTGCTTTTCACCTCGTAGGCATCGTAACGGTCACCTTGTTTTACGAGTATATCAAGCGCAATAATCACATTATCGGCTATAAAACAGGCTTCATAAATTACCGGGCAGCCCTCGCTGATGAGTTGGGCTGTTTTATCGGCAGAGGCATTTCCGGGGCGCGACAAAGCAACACCTCCCGGGAAAAGTTGCTGGGCTATTTTCCCAACCGCATGTCCCCTGGCAAATTTGGCCAGCTGCTCCTCGCTGATTTTATCGCGCAGGTACGGCCTGAATTTGTTCAGATACAACGATTTATGGCATTGAAGTCCACGTATAAAGGTAGACTTAGAAAGACTGTATTCGGGCATCGCTAAAATTTTGAAAAGCAAAAGTAGCCTTTTAAATTGAAGAATAAAATACGGCGGATATCCCCATACTTCTGATTTCAAAAAGCCTGAACCGATCCATTAAAAAAGCCTTGCTCCGGGTGAGGGAACAAGGCTTAGTTTATGCGTCACACAAAAATTATTTCAAGCCACGGCGCTTCAGCAGTGGATCTAATGAGGGCTCCTGCCCCCTGAATTTTTTGTATTGGGTCATTCCTTCGTCATCGCCCGACTCAGCCAAACAATACTTGCGGAATTTTGCAGCCAGCTCGGGGTTAAAAATGTTACCCGACTGTTTGAAATAATCGAATGCATCGGCATCCAGCACAGCAGCCCAGATATATACATAATAACCTGCCGAGTATCCATCGCCGCTAAAAATATGCGAAAAGTAAGTTGAACGATAGCGGGGCAGGATTTCAGGAATCAGGCCTGCTTTTGACATCGATTCTTTTTCGAAAGCAACAGCATCAACCTTTGCCGGTGCCGGGAGTTTATGATAATCGAGGTCGAGGATAGAAGCAGCCAGGTATTCAACAGTTACAAAACCCTGGTTGAAAAGACCGCTTTTCTCAATTTTTTCAATAAGCTTATCAGGAATAACTTCACCGGTTTTGTAATGTTTGGCATACATGCGGAGCACTTCAGGTTCGCCGGCCCAGTTTTCCATCACCTGCGAAGGAAGTTCTACATAATCGCGGGGTACACTACCAGCGGTGCGGTTGTATTTACCCAACGTGAACAATCCGTGCAGTGCATGGCCAAATTCGTGAAACAAGGTGGTAGTTTCATCCCAGTTAAGTAAAGCTGGAACATCGCCGGTAGGAGCCGTGAAATTGCAGACTATCGAAACGATGGGGTCAACTTTTTTATCGTTTTCCCATCCTGCCGACTGGAAATCTGTACACCAGGCACCACCACGTTTCTCAGCCCTGGGGTGATAATCGAGGTAAAGAATACCGAGATGCGAACCATCTGCTTCCTTTACTTCAAAAGTTTCAACATCCTTCTGATAGATAGGCAGATTGGTAACTTTGGTAAAGGTGATACCATACAATTTACCGGCAACAGCAAACATGCCGTTACGCACATTTTCGAGGCTGAAATAGGGTTTCAGCTCATTTTCATCGAGATCATATTTTTGTTTGCGCAGTTTTTCAGCATAATACCACCAGTCCCACGACTGAAGTTTAAAGTTTGCACCTTCGGCATCGGCAATTTTCTGCATCTCAGAAAGTTCAGCTTTTGCTACCGGTAACGAAGCCACCATCAGTTTATTCAGGAATGCATCAACGGCAGCAGGCGTTTTAGCCATGTTTTCTTCAATTACATAAGCAGCGAAGTTGTCGAAACCCAGCAATTTGGCTTTTTCGGCCCTGAGCCTTACAATATCAGCCAGCAGTGTTTTGTTGTCGTTGGCATTGTTGTTATTGCCACGCATGAAATATCCCGTGTAAATTTTCTGGCGCAGATCCCTGTTTTTGGCATATTGCAGGAAAGGAATCAGGCTGGGCTTGGCAAGGGTGAAAACCCATTTGCCTTTGTTACCACTTTTTTCAGCGGCTTCGGCAGCAGCCGAAATAACATCAGCAGGCAAACCATCAAGATCGGCCTTATTTTCAACTACCAATTTGAAATTCTTGTTGGTTTCGGCCAGCAGGTTATCGCTGAATTTAAGACACAGCATGGCAAGATCTTCATTAATCTTGCGTAACTGATCCTGCTGTTCTTTGGGTAAATTGGCACCCCTGCGCTCGAAATCGCGGTAATACTTCTCAACAACTCTAACTTGCTGCGCATCAAGTTTCAGCTCGTTACGTTTGTCGTAAATCGCTTTAATGCGGGCAAACAACTTAGGATTCATCGAAACATCATCATTATGTTTCGAAAGCAAAGGCGATACTTTTGTTGCTATATCCTGCAACTGGTCGCTGGTATTTGCCTCAGTCAAGTTAAAAAACACCTTGCTTACCCGAGTAAGTACTTTGCCCGTTTTATCAAAAGGCAGAATTGTGTTTTCAAACGTAGGTTCAGCAGCATTATCGGCAATAGCCGCAATTTCAGCATCATGTTGTTTTATGCCTTCAATAAAAGCAGGCATGTAATCAGTACTGTCAATCTGGTCGAATGGCGGAACCTGGAACGGAGTTGTATACTCCTTAAAGAATGGATTTTCCTTCATTTTTTTTTCATTCTTACAGGCTGACAATGCAACCGCAGTAATTGCTGCCAGCAGGATAATAGTTTTTTTCATAAGGGGCTTTTTGAGAATAGTTTAGATGTTTGTGTGGGGTTGTTTCAGGTCGGCAAATTTATATTGTTAAATTATACATGCAAGTGCTATGTGAAAAAAAATATTACACCGCTTTATGGAATTTTAGAGCTAAGTACATCTAATATCAAAAAGCCGGAAAAACCATCATTAAAAAAAATTACTGAAATGTAGGATCCACAATAAATACGAAGATAAGGAATAGCCCCAAAAAGCTGAAAAAATGCTGACGCTGATCCAGGAATATCATCATTTAAACAGGCTACAAAAAGCAATGAATTGAATGATATTTATCAGGTTATGAAAAAAAAGTTCAATACTTTGAAAAAAAAATTACTTTTGCAGCCGCTCATAAAACAGGAAACTTTAAAAATTACTAATTTTGAGGGCTGTATTGAGAGAGAAACCAATAACAACAGGTAAAAAGTAAATCATAACCAGTAATATTTAAGTCAGCATCATTCATTTAAAAATGAGAATTTTACAAGTGACAGGTTATAAGTTAGTTAAGCAGAAACAAGGCAGGCAATATGTTTAGCAAGGAATGGTTTGCAAAATTTATGATTTACTTCGGGTACTTAATGTGTGTCATTTATGTATGCCTGGGCCTGGTGCTTTTGCTAACTGATGTTTTTCCGGTTAAGCCAGCCGCGTTAAAGTTCTCATTTTCGTTATTCCTTATAGCTTACGGTTTTTTCAGATTGGCAAAACTGGTCACAAAGAAAACAGAACCTAACGATTAAAGGAGGAATAAATATGAAACACAATTTCCTGTATTCAATTCTTGGCTTCACGATGCTCCTGCTGTTAACTGCATCCTGCCACAACCCCATGGGCGTTCAGCCTCTTAACGAGACTCCGACACGCGGTAATATCAAAATAAGCGTTGACGAATCATTCCAGTTGCTGTACGACACTCAGCTTTTTACATTTCAATCGCTGTATGTGAATGCAAAAATTGCAGCAACTTACAAGCCCGAATCCGAAGTGCTGGCTGATTTTATGAATGATTCAGTTCGTACAGTGGTTCTGACACGCGATCTGACCCAGGCTGAAAAGGACTTACTCCTGTCGCAAAAATTTGTTGCCAGAACAACCAAAGTAGCACATGATGCGCTGGCACTTATTGTTAACAGGTCGAATCCGGATTCAATGTTACTGGATATACAGTTTGCGGATATCCTGCGGGGAAAAACAACCTCATGGAAACAACTGAATAACAAATCGGGTGATCTTCCGATTAACGTGGTATTCGATAACAACAAATCAGGAAATGTCCGCTACTTCCGCGAAAAATTCGCGCTTACCGGCAATTTCCCGAAAAACTGTTTTGCGGTGAACAGCAATGCTGAAGTAATAAAATATGTTAAAGAAAACAAGAGTGCCCTGGGTATCATAAGTGTGAACTGGATCAGCGACACGCAGGACAGCATATCAGAGAAATTCCTTAAGGATGTGCGTGTTGTAGAGGTTGGAACAGATCCGCTGAACTATTGCAAACCATACCAGGGTTACATTGCCGATGGTTCATATCCCTTCTGCCGCGATGTTTATATGATCGGCAGAGAAACATTTTCAGGTCTTGGCACGGGTTTTGCTTCTTTTGTAGCTGGAGACCAGGGACAACGAATCGTTTTAAAATCAGGACTTGTACCTGCAACCATGCCTATCAGACTCATAGAAATAAAAAAAGACTAATCATCATTTATACAGGAGGAACATAAAATGTTACGAGTTACAGGAATTATCAGGAAATCCTTCATTGGCGTTAGCATGCTGGTATTTGGAGGTGTTGTATCTGCGCAGGCTCAGGATCTAAATTCGGCACTGAACATGACCTATCAGGAACAATTTGAAGCAGCTGACAATGCTTTTAGCGCCCTGAGTGCAAAAGAACCCGCAAATGGTAAATACTTCTACTACAGCGGCGAAAATCAGTTAGCCTCTTATGCCATCGACCCAACAAATATACCTTTCGAAAATATAGCTAAAAAAGCTGTTGAAAGATTCAATAAAGGTATATCAGCAAATGCCAACGAACCTTTAAACTATGTAGGACTTGGAAAAGTTGCGCTGATGCAGAATAACAAAACTGTAGCTGATGAAAATTTTGCCAAAGCACAAACTTTTCTTCCTGCCAAAAAGGTAAAATCGCCGCTTACAAAACCCGAACAGGCAACCCTGCTCGTTCGTTTGGCCGAAGCCTATGTTACCATTGGTAGTAAGGACAGTGCGCTTGTGCTGGGATTTTTAAGAAGGGCTGAATCCATTGATAACAAAAATCCCGAAATTTACCTGGTACGTGGCGACTATTGGATTGATGTATTCAATAACGGGAGCCGTGCTGCCGAAAACTACAAACGCTCGCAGGATTTTTCGCCAAACTCAACCCGGGCACGTGTACGCCTTGGTCAACTCTATACCCGCATCAGGAGCTACCAGGATGCATTGGGTTACTACCAGGAAGCACTTACCATCGATCCTTCATTTGCACCAGCTTACCTGGAACTCGGCTTCCTCTATGCCAAAACCAACCAGCCTGAAGAATCGAAGAAAAACTTCAAAAAATACCTCGATCTGAGCAGCAGCAATATTGCCGCCAAACGCAGGTATGCCAATATGCTGATACAGACTGAAGATTACCAGGGCGCTATCGCACAAATCAAACAGATCCTGGCCATGGACTCAACCACCTATAATGACCTGAACCGCGCTCTTGCTTATTCATACTTCGAAGAGAAACAATACGCTCAGGCTAAATACTATATTTCAAAGTTCATTGCCAATGCTCCTGCCGAAAAAATAACATCAAAAGACTATGCTTACGATGGTCGCATTATGGTAAAAAATGGCCAGGATTCATTAGGTATCATCAGCCTTACCAAAGCTTTTGCGCTTGATTCGACCAATATTGACCTGTTGTCGGAAATTGCTACACTGTATACCAAAAACAAAAAAGCACAAAATGCCGGTGATACTTATAAACTCAAGATAAAACTTACCAACGGCGGTGTAAACGATTACTACAAAATGGGTCGTGCCTACTTCGATGCTAAAAACTGGTCAGAAGCAGATTCAGCATTTGCCAAAGTAAACAGGATGAGCGTTGATTTCGAGCCTGCATACCTTTTCAGGGCCAGGGTTTACTCAAACCTGGATCCTGATACCAAAGAAGGTTTGGCCAAACCATTCTACGAGAAACTGCTCGAAAAAGCCAATCTCGATGCCACGAAGTATTCAAAAGATATACTCGAAGCATACAACTACCTGGGTTACTATTACCTGGTGAATAAAAATTATTGCGAATCAATCAGTTACTGGGATAAAATTGTAACCCTTGATCCTACCAATGAGAACGCTGCAAGCGCTTTAAAAGACCTGAAACCACGCTGTCCTGAATTTAAGTCAGCTAACCAAAAACCGCAATAACACACTGCACTGATTATAAATGATTTGCACAGGAAACCAACGCTTGTTCATGGCTAAAATGCAGAGAATTTATAAGAAAAATGCGCCTCTTGGGTACAAAGTCTTTTTTAAAAGCTAAAATCTTTTATCTTTGCGTTCACTTAACTGCGAATTCACTTAAAAACAATTAAATACCATTCACTAATCTTAAATCTTATCACAATGAGCAAAAACGGTCAATCGTTGAAAGAAACACTTCGTTCAGCTTTCGCAACTGGAGCAATCCTTGTTGCTCTTGCAATCGCATTCCTGATTTACTTCTACGTATTAGGAAACCCAGTTAACTTTGAAGGCGGAAATCCTGACGGACACCCAATCCCAGGTAACTACCTTGCAATGGTTTACAAAGGAGGTTACATTGTACCTCTTCTTATTACTTTAATTATTGTCCTCTTAACTTTCACCCTCGAAAGGGCTTTCACCCTTCGTAAGGCTAAAGGAAAAGGCGCAGTTAACGCTTTTGTTGCTAACCTCCAGACGCTGCTGAACAACAATCAGTTGGATCAGGCTATTGCTGCTTGCGACAAACAAAAAGGTTCAATCGGAAATGTAATGAAAGCCGGTTTGATCAAGTACAAAGAACTCCAGTCGGATACAAGGCTTGACAAAGACCAGAAACTTGTTTCGTTACAGAAAGAATTCGAAGAAGCTACCGCTCTCGAACTCCCGATGTTATCGCGCAACCTGGTTATCTTATCAACCATCGCTTCCATCTCCGTACTTATCGGTCTTATCGGTACTGTATTAGGTATGATCCGTGCTTTTGCTGCTCTTGCACAAGCTGGTGCACCTGATGCTCTTGCTCTTGCAACCGGTATTTCGGAAGCGCTTATCAACACTGCATTTGGTATTTCAGGTTCAACACTTGCCATCATTTTCTACAACTATTTCTCAACGAAAATTGATGCAATGACCTACAAAATTGATGAAGCAGGTTTCAGCTTAACACAAACTTTTGCAGCTCAAACCAAATAATTATTGGTTTAGCACTAAGTTAGTAATTAATGCAATTGGCGCTTAGCGCCAGGTTTTCACACATCAAAACAAGAAACCATGCCAAAAATTAAAGCACCGGTAAGAACTCCTCACATAGACATGACGCCTATGGTGGATTTATTTGCCCTTTTGCTTACATTCTTCATGTTGACAACATCTTTCCGCCCTACCGAAGCTGTTCAGGTTGATACCCCAAATTCAGTGAGCGAAAAGGTTAGTCCCGAAAAGGATGTCATTACAATTCTTGTTGGTAAGGATAACAAAGTGTTCCTGAATTTCGACAACGGACAGGACACTACCAAGCTGATTAGAAAAGAAGTTTTACTAAAATTTGCGGAACAATTTAACCTGAAATTTACAGATAAGGAAATCAAAACCTTTGTACAGTCAGCCTCATTCGGGATGCCTGCTGATAAACTCAGGACCTGGCTAAATACAGAAGATTCCAAACAAAAGGAAGCCCTTCAGACAGGTATACCCACCGACTCAACCGATAACCAGTTGAACCTTTGGGTACGTTTCATCCGTATTCAGAATCCAAATGCGGAAGTTGCCATTAAAGGCGATGCCGATTCTGATTTCAAAGCTGTAAAACACGTAATGGATATTCTTCAGGAAAACCAGGTTAATAAGTTTAACCTTACTACCAACCTGATGAAGGAAGAAGCCAAATTGGAAGAATAGTAATCATAACGTTAATAATCTAAAGAAATCATAATATGGCTGAAATAATCCAAGCGGAAGGCAAACAAAAAGGCGGCAAAAAGAAAGCCAAAAAGTTTTCGACCCGCATCGATATGACCCCCATGGTCGACTTGATGTGTTTGCTGATCACCTTTTTTATGCTTACCACAGCTTTCAGCAAACCAAAGGCCATGGAAATTACCATGCCGGAAAAAGATGATAAGCAGACTGAGAAAGAGGCACCTAAAATTGCTGCTGACAGAACAGTCAATATTCTTATTTCGGGTAATGATAAAATCTATTATTACTTTGGAGTTGCCGATCCTAAAGCCCCCCCAATGCCCCAGCTCATTGAATCGAATTACAGCAAAGATGGAATTCGCAAGATGCTGCTCCAGAGAAATAAACTGGTTTTTAAGGCAGTATACGATCTGAAGGAAAAAGTAACCAAAGGGGAAGAGGTGATGAAAGACTCAACTTTAGCCCGGAAAATTAAGGAGTTAAAGAAAACAGTCGATCCCAAAGCGCCTATCATCCTGATAAAAGCTGATGAAAAGGCTAAATACAAGAACTTAGTTGACATCATTGATGAAATGGCGATCTGCACCATTGCTAACTACGCAGTAGTCGACATGAGTGATATTGAGAAACAAATGATGGCTGGTTCTGCTCCTGCAGCCCCTGCTAAGTAAGTAATCAAATGTCGACCAAGGTTGTTGTTCACATTTAAATTAAAACACAAAAAATGACAAAGCAAAAAGTTTATGTAGCTCCAATGGACGAAATCGTCTTTGAGCGCAGGAATAAAACTTATGGAGCGTACATTTTGCGTAAATTGTATAATAAAAACTTGAACAGGGCTTTGCTGCTTGCCATTATTATTTTACTGGCAGGATTAGCTTACCCACTGGCATCGAGTTACTATGCAAAAGCAAGGGCCGGATATGTTGAAAAAGTAGCTAGCGCTGACTTTATGGACATGGATAAGCCTAAAGAAGATGCTCCTCCCCCTCCTCCCCCTCCTCCTCCACCACCAGCTGAACTGCAACAGAAAGTTAAATTCGTTGCTCCTGTTGTAACTACCGAGGAAGTTGTAGAAGATGCTGACATCTTTAACCAGGATGATCTGGCAAAAACCTCAACTAACGAAGCTGTAGCAGTAGAAGAGGAAGCTGTAGTTGAAACCAAAGCTGAAGTAATCGAAGTTCCCGAAGAAAAGAAAGAAGTTTTCACCATTGTTGAAGAAATGCCTTCATTCCCGGGTGGTGAAGCCGAAAGAAATGCTTTCCTTGCCAAGAACATCGTTTATCCTCAGCAAGCTACCGAAAACGGAATACAAGGTACTGTTTATGTTTCCTTCGTTGTTGACTCAAAAGGAAATGTTACCGATGTAAAAGTTCTACGTGGTATTGGTGGCGGTTGCGACGAAGAAGCTTTACGTGTTGTTAAAATGATGCCACAGTGGCATCCCGGTAAACAAAACGGTAAACAGGTTCGCGTTCTTTTCAACATGCCTATTTACTTCAAACTTCAGGGTTAATAAGAAGTTTACCTATAAAAAACGCCATCAGTTTGATGGCGTTTTTTTTTGTCTTTAAAATTCGGACCTGATATGCATTAATTAAACATTGGACTATTATTAAACAAGCCACTGCACAGTAACGATTCAATATCATCCATGTTTTC
>CAYNVK010000022.1:0-15877 GCA_964400395.1 uncultured Lentimicrobiaceae bacterium
GCTCACCAGGCGGAATATGATATTGCTGAACACCATTTTTAAACCGCAACTAAGGCTTTTCCAGAAATTTGAATCAGGGCAGATTGAAGGTTATGCCGAAAACATGGAAGAATACTGGGGTAACATTCTCGACTACTACCAGAAAATGTGGGATATGATCGAAGATTATGAGGAGCTGATTGAAGGCTTGTCGAAAACTTTCGATTCTATGCAGACCAACCGGAGTAACGAAATCATGAAAGCGCTCACGCTTATTTCATCCATCCTGCTTCCGCTCACATTTATAGCCAGCCTGTATGGCATGAACGTAAACCTGCCCATGATGCACGAAAGTCACACATTCTGGATTCTGATGGCCAGCATGCTGCTGATATCGGCAGGATTTATTTATATGTTTAAGCGGAAAAAATGGATGTAAGCGGCCGCATTTTTTAACATCATTCCGTTTTTCCAATTTCCTTGAGTCCCATTATTTCTTCCTGCCGCAGGATCGATTCCTCATGCAGCAACTGCAGTAACTTAAACAGGAAATCCTGGCTCAGGCCCATGCGCGAACCAAGGTTAAGCCTGTCGTAAAAAATATCGCGCCAGCGTTTTATCTGCAGTATTGTAATGTTGTTTTCCTTTTTGTATTGGCCGATTTCGTCGACAATTTTCAGTCGTTTACTCAGGATATCAAGCAATTCGGCATCCATTTTATCGATTTCGCGCTGCAGCTTTTCGAGTTTCGATTCAAATTCTTTGTTTCCGGTGGACTGCCTAACTACCAATGCATTGATCAGGATACCCAGGTCTTCGGGTGTTAATTGCTGGCTGGCATCGGTTAAGGCATGATCCGGATCGATGTGCGATTCAATCATGAGTCCGGCCATTTCGAGGTCGAGCGCTTTCTGGCTTACCGGCAGCAGCAGGTCGCGGCGGCCGCATATATGACTCGGGTCGCAAATTACCGGCAAACCCGGAACACGTCGCTGTAACTCTATAGGAATTTCCCACATGGGCTGGTTACGGTACAGGGCATGGTGATAATAATAAAAACCACGATGTACCGCCACAAGTTTTTGTATTCCTGCATGATTAAGCCTTTCGAGCGCACCCAGCCACAGGCCGACATCAGGGTGCAGCGGATTTTTAACCATTACAGGTATATCCACCCCTTGAAGCACACCCGCCAGTTCCTGCACCGAAAACGGGTTTACCACCGTTCGGGCCCCAAGCCACAGGATATCAATGTTGTGACTGAGGCAGGCTTCCACATGCGCAGGATGGGCAACTTCAACAGCCGTAAGCAAGCCGGTTTCGCGCTTTACCGCGGTAAGCCATTCCAGGCCTTTTTCGCCAACACCTTCGAATGATGAAGGACGGGTGCGTGGTTTCCAAAGCCCGGCCCTGAATACCTTCACCTGGTTTAAAGCAGCCAGTTTACGAGCGGTACCCATAACCTGTTCGTAGCTTTCGGCACTACAAGGCCCCCCGATAATTAAGGGCTTGCCTCCTGTCGGCAACCATTCACTAAGCGGTAATATATCCAGGTGCTTTTCCATAATTTTTGATCGGGTAAATGTAAACAAAACATTTCAGCTAAGGTTTCGTTGGCACAGGTGATAAAAAAAATCTTGCCATTGCCGTAGCACTCAAATCCCGAAAGAATCACAAATATTTGCTTATCTTTGCACTTTGGCTTACAAAACAAGTTGCAATTACCTAATTACAAAGCTTTTATGTCGGAATCGAGAAGAACAAAAATTGTTGATTTACTCAAAACCCCTGAAAAAACAGGTATCGGAAACAGTGTTACCATTAAAGGTTGGGTTCGCACCAAGCGCGGAAATAAAAATGTTGCTTTCATTGCACTGAACGACGGATCAATTATACACAGCATACAGGTAGTTGTCGACCTGGCTAATTTCGATGAAGAAGTTCTGAAATTGATAAGCACCGGTGCATGTATCGCGGTTACCGGAACCCTGGTTGAATCGCCGGGTGCCGGACAATCAGTCGAAATACATGCTACTCACATACAGGTATATGGCACCGCCGATCCTGATGTGTACCCGCTGCAGAAAAAAGGACATACCCTCGAGTTCCTGCGCGAGATAGCGCACCTGCGTCCACGTACCAATACCTTCGGCGCCGTGTTACGCATCAGGCATAATATGGCTTATGCCATTCATAAATATTTTAACGATAAAGGCTTTTATTACATACACACCCCCATTATTACGGGTTCGGATGCCGAAGGAGCAGGCGCCATGTTCAGGGTAACCACGCTGGATATGAACAATCTGCCTAAAACTGAAAACAATGAGGTCGACTATTCGCAGGATTTCTTTGGCAAAAGCACCAACTTAACGGTGTCGGGCCAGTTGAATGGCGAACTTGCTGCATTGGCGCTTTCCGAAATTTATACCTTCGGGCCTACTTTCCGTGCCGAAAACAGCAATACACCTCGCCACCTGGCCGAATTCTGGATGATAGAGCCCGAAATGGCTTTTTACGATATTGTTGATAACATGGACCTGGCGGAAGATTTCCTGAAATACCTGATCCGCTATGCCCTCGAAAATTGTTACGACGACCTGGAATTCCTGCAGAAAATGTATGATAACGAACTGATAGACCGCCTGAAATTTGTTACCGGAAACCAGTTCGAAAGACTCCCGTATACCCGTGCCATTGAAATCCTGCTCGCATCGGGACAGAAATTTGAATTCCCCGTTTCGTGGGGTGTTGACCTGCAATCGGAACACGAACGATACCTGGTTGAAAAAGTTTTCAATAAACCTGTTATCCTTACCGACTATCCGAAAGAGATAAAAGCCTTTTACATGAAACAGAATGACGATGGCAAAACAGTACGTGCCATGGATGTTCTTTTCCCCAGGATAGGCGAAATTATTGGCGGGTCGCAGCGCGAAGAGGATTATGAAAAACTGATGTCGCGCATACAGGAACTGCAAATCCCTGAAAAAGACATGTGGTGGTACCTCGAAACCAGGAAGTTCGGAACCGCGCCGCATGCCGGTTTTGGACTGGGATTTGAAAGGCTGATGCTTTTTGTAACGGGCATGGCCAATATCCGCGATGTAATCCCGTTCCCCCGTACACCACAAACAGCTGAATTTTAATCAGGGTAACCCCTATAACTTTTTAAGGTTAGTGCAATTAATTAAAAAGAGGTATCTTTGAATTAGTGAACACACAACCCATTTAAAACTATGCTCAACCAACGCCTTCAACAGAAATTACTTCAGAAACTTTCGCCTCAGCAGATCCTGCTGATGAAGCTTCTGCAAATTCCTTCGATGGCTCTCGAACAACGCATCAAACAGGAAATTGAAGAAAACCCGGTATTGGAAATCGATGAAGATTACGACCAGAACAGCGATAACGATACGGATGATTATGGGGATTCTGATACTGAAAAAAACGATGATATTCAGAACGATGTCGACATCAACGATTATCTGAGTGATGACGACATACCATCGTACAGGCTGAATGCCAACAACAGCTCGGCCAACGATGAGCATAAAGAAATGCCTATGACAGCCGATACGGGGTTTCACGAATCGCTGCTATCACAACTCGACCTGAAAGATTTTCCGCCACAAAAGCGTACCATAGGCACTACCATTATCGGCAACCTCGACGAGGCCGGATACCTGCAACGCGACATCAGTGCCATGGTCGACGACCTGGCGTTTACCCAGGGTGTAACCACAACAGTGGCCGAAATAGAGCAGATGCTAAAAGTAGTTCAGAGTTTCGAGCCTGCCGGCGTGGCTGCCCGCAACCTGCAGGAGTGCCTGATATTGCAGCTTAAAAGAACCGCGCCGTCGCCATCAGTGAAACTGGCTATTACCATCCTCGACCGCTGTTTCGAAGATTTCAGCAAAAAACATTACGATAAAATACTGAAACGTACCCACTCCGAAGAAGACGATCTGCGGGAAGCCATCAACGAAATACTTAAGCTCAACCCCAAACCCGGGAGTGCCTTCAGCGCCTCGATGTCGGGCAACCAATATGTGATCCCCGATTTTATTATCGAGAACAAGGATGGTGTGCTCGAGCTCACCCTGAACCAGCGCAACATGCCCGAACTCAGGTTAAGCCGTACCTACACTGATATGCTCGAAACGTACGGCGAAAACAAAAACAGGAAGGAGAAAAACGATTCGCAGCGCGATGCTGTTGTATTTATCAAACAGAAAATTGATTCCGCCCGCTGGTTTATCGAAGCCATAAAACAAAGACAGGATACACTTTATGTTACCATGAAATCCATCATGGATTACCAGCAGAAGTACTTCCTTGAAGGTGATGAAACCATGCTGCGCCCAATGATCCTGAAAGACATTGCTGAACGGGTGGGGCTTGATATATCTACCATTTCGCGCGTTGCCAACAGCAAATATGTACAAACGCCTTTCGGCACATTCCTTTTAAAAAGCTTTTTCTCCGAATCCATACAGAACGACCAGGGAGAAGAAATTTCGACCCGCGAGATTAAAAAAATACTTTCTGATTGTATTGCTGCCGAGAAAAAAGGGAAACCGCTCACCGACGAAGAGCTTACAGCGATATTAAAACAGAAAGGCTATCCCATTGCCCGGCGCACTGTGGCCAAATATCGCGAGCTACTCAATATTCCGGTTGCCCGCCTGCGCAAAGTAATGTAATAAATCCTGCCTCATTTAAGCACAAATTACTTTCTTATAAGCATGTAAGGGGTTCGGCACACCACAAAGTCCTGCCGGCGCAAATGCTTTTAATTAAAAACATTTTACACGATGCCAGTACCTGATTTACGGTTTTCAAAATTCCTTTCATACGTTCTTCACCCACTGATTATTCCCACATTAGCCACAGCTGCCCTGCTGATGCGCCCGGATTTATATTCGATTGTATTGCCCCTTTGGCTGAAACTTTGGTATATCTCAGTGGTATTTGCATTTACCTGGCTTATTCCGGCAGCCGCGGTTTTTATCCTGCTGCGCGTTAACGCAATTTATTCTATCGAAATGAGCCATCGCGGCGAACGCACCATACCGCTGCTGATAGCAAGCACATCCTATATGGCCCTCATGTTTTTTGTGAGGCCAACAAATATACCACCACTTTTTCTGTACGTGGTTTATTCGGCCACCTTTGCATTGCTTGCAGGGCTGTTGATAAATATGGTTTACAAAATCAGCCTTCATACCCTCGGCTGGGGTGCTATTACCGCAACGCTGATCAGTATTTCGCTGCGTTTGGGATTACCGATGCTAACATTAATCTCGGTAAGCATACTGCTTGCCGGACTGGCGGGTTACGCCCGGCTTAAAGAAAACGCCCACAATCAAACCCAGGTTTATCTGGGTTATATTGCAGGCGCTGCTATTGTTATGTTAATTATTTTCCTCGTGTAAATCAGAATGGCCTGAAAACCAGCCCGACTGAAATAGGCCTGATTTGAGGACCTAGGTCTTTTTCGAAAACAGACGAAAGCTGGTAGAACACCGAAGCGCCTATCCATTTATAGCCAATTTCGAAAAACGGGCCATAGTGAAAATTATCAATGTTACGCAGTTTGAGCGATTTTTCCTTTACCTCGTAACCGCTGCCCTCCAGGTCGCTTCCTTTGTATTTGGTATGAGCGTTCATACTCCAGCCAACTTTAAACCCTAAAGTTGTGTGTACTTTTTTAATGGATCTGTATTGAAAACCAAAAGGTACATCAAAGTATGTGATGGAGAGTTTACTCTTTTTTACTTCAATATTTTGCCCGTTGAATTTTGCCGGGGCATTGTAAAAATACGATTCGTTGGCATCAACACCGGCAGGGAGTTTCTCATAAATATTGTATTTGCCTGTACCCAACAGCGCGTTGTTGTAAAAATTATGTGCGCCTATTCCGCCACCGATAAAGAAATTCAGATGACCTTTTTTATCCATCGGAAAATTGTAACGTATGGCAACATCAACGCCCTGGTGAATAGCTCTTGGATCGATGGAGTCAGGAACCTTAACCCATATATCGGTAAATAAACCAAATCCGAGACTGAGCCTTTTACGGATGGATTCGGCAGATGGTTTCTGAGCAAAAGAAGTAGCTACAACAGCCAGCAGGGTAATAAGTAAAATTATGTTGCGTTTCATTGACTATTTTTTTTCGAAAGCAAAGATAAAGTAAAAACCGGATCAGACACACCGCCTGCAAACTTTGTGATTGTTAAGAATTGCTAATATCCGCTAATTACGGCACAAACGCATCTGCAATAAAAAAGCCCTGCTGATAAGCAAGGCTTTAAAAGTGTGGGCCCACCTGGACTTGAACCAGGGACCTACTGATTATGAGTCAGTTGCTCTAACCATCTGAGCTATAGGCCCTTCTAATTAAAGACTAATCTTTAATTGGAAATAAGGCTGCAAATTTACAACTTTGTGCTCAATTAAAAAGCCTGTAGCAAATATTTTTTTTATGATTGAAAATAAAGCGTCAAAAATCAAAAACATCATTTTCGATTTAGGGGGTGTTCTGCTGAATATCAACCCTTTACTATCACTTATCGAACTTGCAAAATTGAGCGAAACCGATAGCGAAACCCTGAAAATAAGCCTTGCAACCGAAGGAATTTTCGAAAAATTTGATACCGGGAGCATCACTGCAGCTCAATTTCGGAGCATGCTGTGCCAGATTTTGAACCGTAAAGTCAGCGATACCGAAATTGATCGTATATGGAATGTGCTCCTGCTCGATTTCCCCAAACCAAGGGTTGAAATGCTGCAGCAAATTCGCAGGAACTACCGTATAATTTTATTGTCGAACACCAATATCATTCATTATCAAAAATACACCAGCGATTTCTTCGATAATTACGGGATTCCTTTCACAAGCTTATTCGACAGGCTTTTTCTTTCGTATGAAATCGGGATGCATAAGCCGGATGCAGGCATATATACCTATGTGCTCGGGAACGCTGAAATAAAACCCGAAGAAACTGCCTTTTTCGACGATTCATTGGCAAATATAAAGGCTGCTGAACAATCAGGCATAAAATCATTCCATATTCATCACGGGGTTGATGTTACCGACTTCTTCGAAAATGGAATTCTAAAACCAGCCACTGCTGACAAGCAAGGTTAGATAAGCTATTGTTAATAGCCCATTGAACCCGCATCCCGGCCAATTTGGAACCGATCCGTATTGCGTAATTTGATGTGAAATTACTGAAGAACTCTACCGTCGTCCTTCAGCATTCGATAGATGGTGGTTTTGCCTATATTGAGTTTATCGGCCACCAGCCGGACTTTATTATCGTATTTATTCAGGTAGTGGGTAATAATGATTTTGATATAATCGTCGAGCGTAGCCTCTTCGTTAACAAAATCGAGCATAGCCGCGGTATTGGGCAGTTTTATATCTTCAGCGTGGATGGTATCGGTGTTGGTCATTACAGCAGCCAGCTCTACGATGGCTTTGAGTTCGCGCACGTTACCGGGGAAAGGGTACTTACGCAGTTTTTCCATAGCTTCGGCTGACATAACAAGTTTGGGGATGCTGTTTTTGGCGCAGAATTCGTCGACAAAAAACCGGGCCAGCAGGAAGATATCATTCCCCCGGTTACGTAAAGGAGGAAGCTCGATAGGTAAACCCAGCAAACGATAGTATAAATCCTCCCTGAAATTACCTTTTTTAACTTCTTCGAGCAGGTTTTTGTGAGTGGCTACAATAACGCGCACATCCAGTTTCTGAGGTTTATTTGAGCCCACCCTTACTACTTCTTCTTCCTGCAATACGCGCAGGAGTTTGGCCTGCATGTTTAAGTCCATATCCCCTATTTCATCCAGGAAAATAGTACCATGATTAGCTTCTTCGAAACGCCCTATTCTTTGGTTGTTAGCCCCGGTGAAAGACCCTTTTTCGTGACCAAACATTTCGCTTTCAATCAGTTCGCGCGGAATGGCTGTAACATTTACGGCTACAAAGGGTTTGTTTTTTCGCTTTGAGTTAAAATGAATGGCTTTTGCCACCAGCTCCTTACCTGTACCGGTTTCGCCGTGCACAGAAACTGAGATACTGGTTTTTGTTGCTTTTTCGATAAGTCTGAATACATTATTTATAGCCGGGCTATCCCCTTTAATGAGGTTGTTGTATTCGTACTTTTTACCAATTTCATCCTCGAGGTTCGAAATGCGTTGTTTTAAATTAAAATTTGATTTTATATTTCGCATTACCGACCATATCCTGTCCTTGGTATCCTGGTCTTTCAACACATAATCGTAGATGCCCTTCTTTACCAATTCAACGGCAGTTGAAATATCCTGTTGACCTGATACAATAACAACCGGCAACTCAGGATCAAATTCACGGATGCGTTTCAGTACATCGAAACCGGTCATATCCGGCAGGTTGAAATCGAGGGAAATAGCCGAAGGCCCTTTGTATAAATTAGCCAGCAGTTCCTTGCCTGAATTAAAAACCAATACTTCATAATCAGGATTCTGTGAAAGATGATACGAAAGTACTTTTGCATACATAACATCATCTTCAACCACAAAAATTCTAAATGCATCCATCAGGTGTCCTTTTAGTAGATTAATTTCCTAAAAACGGAAAAGTAACAAAGTTAGTTAAAAAATAGTAAAGTTCCCGAAACGGGACACAAATTGTCATTTTAGTACTCCAATTTCAATTCCGACACGTTTTTGGGACCAGATCCGGAAACCGTCATTTTTGATTTCAATACCTTCAAGCCAGAAGTCCAGCAAAATAACCAAATCAACTGATCCTGCCAAATACAACACTAATTGCTGATTAACAGCTTTTTAAGCATTTTTTAAAACGCAATTCCAACAACTTTAATCTCCCTGGCAACAAGAATGGGATTCAATATTAAAGCTACAACTGGCAGCCGGGTATTCTGCACATTTCAATTCAAAGGATAAAAATATCCCCGAGTAAGAAGTGGAACTGTTATTTATACAAATAGTGTGACAAAGTAGGAATACAGATTCGAAAATGTTAAAAATTAGCGGGAAGAAAAATTCAATAAAATTTCTGCTACCTCGGCATAGGTTTTCCTGCTTAGGATTTCCATCCTTACTTGTTTAAAGCCAGGCAATCCCCTGAAATAACCGGCATAATGCTTACGCATCTCGACAATGCCTTTCGTTTCGCCTTTCTTTTGTATGGCTAAACGCAGGTGTTCGAGGCTTACGGCAATGCGTTCGTCCCGGGTTGGTTCGCCCGGTAGCTCACCCGAATGAATATACACTTTTACATTCCTGAAAATCCAGGGATTCCCAATAGCAGCCCGACCTATCATAATAGCATCCACACCAAACCTGTTAAACATATCAGCTGCTATTTGCGGACTGGTTATATCGCCATTGCCTATTACCGGGATGTGCATGCGGGGATTATTTTTCACTGCTCCGATCAAGGTCCAGTCGGCTTGGCCACTATACATCTGTGCACGGGTCCGTCCATGAATGGTAATTGCTTTTATGCCGACATCCTGCAATCTTTCAGCAATATCGACTATGTTTTTGCTATGCTCGTCCCACCCCAGCCTGGTTTTAACAGTAACCGGAAGGTTAACCGCATTAACCACTTCGCGGGTAATAGCTACCATGCGGGGGATGTCATTCAACAACCCGGCGCCGGCGCCTTTCATGGCCACTTTCCTCACGGGGCATCCAAAATTAATATCAATTACTTCGGGATTTTGTTCCATGGCCAGCAAAGCAGCATTTTTCATGGCATCCACGCCATTGCCAAAAATTTGTATGCCAATGGGCCGCTCCGACTCATCGAAAGCCATCTTTTTATTACTTTTTTCAGCCAGCCGGACCAAAGCTTCTGACGAAACGAACTCAGTATAAACCATATCGGCCCCAAACCTCCGGCAAAGAGTCCGGAATGCCGAATCAGTAATATCCTCGAGAGGAGCAAGCAATACAGGGCGGGGCCCAAGGTCGGTATTTCCAATAATCATCGGGAATTATTTAGCTGCAAAAATAGCAACATTATCAACGGCCTGCTATAACCGCATATTGATTACTTTTGCCACAAACAAATCATCATGCTAAAGGGCTCCTATTCGCACCTGAATCCGGTAAGCAAATTGCTGTTATTAATCATACTGGTGTTCAGTTTTCTGCTTTTCTCACTTTTACTGGGTATACTTGTTTTGGTTCCTTTCTTCGGATCGGGGGTTATTAGCCTGATAGCAGCGCCTGATTTTGCTGACCCGACCATTGTAAACGCGCTTAAAGTGATTCAGATGCTGAACACAACGGGAGGATTGCTGCTTCCGGCCATCTTGTTCATGTGGTTATGTAACCGCCCCGATTCCGGCTCCATTTATAAACATCCTCACATTCCATGGTTAATTGTAGCTTCGGCTGTCCTTATCATCGTGGCACAACCGGTAGTTGGCCTGGCAAACGAACTGAACAGCCACCTGGCACTACCCGGCTGGCTTTCGGATGTGGAAACCTGGATGAAAGACAAAGAAAATATAAATGCTCAGGTAACTGAGGCTTTCCTTTCGACGGTTTCAGCCGGCGGTTTCCTGATCAATGTATTGATGATCGCTATTTTACCGGCTCTTGCTGAAGAAATTCTTTTTAGGGGTGCACTTGCCGGATTGCTTAAGGACTGGACAAAAAACATGCATGCAGCAGTGCTGATTTCGTCACTGGTTTTTGCGGCTATTCACCTTCAATTTTATGGTTTCCTGCCCAGGTTTTTACTGGGAGTGGTGCTGGGATACCTGTTTTTCTGGAGTGGCAGCATATGGTTGCCTGTAGCAGCTCATTTTACAAATAATTTCCTGTCGGTATTTATTGAGTTCCTTTACCGGAAAGGATACATACATACCAATGCCGAGGATTTCGGTGCAAACAATGCAGCCTGGCTAACCCTGCTCAGCATTACAGCAATTTCGGCAATTATGTATTTTATTTATAGCAAAACCATGGTAAAGAGCCCTTCGAATCACTAATATTTCCTGAAAATCAAAGAAGCACTTACCGCGGCAAATTAACATCATAATACTGCAAAATCCGTTAAGAACTAGATATAGAAAAAGATGCCTGCAAAAACAAAACCGGTAAATTAAATCGGGGTCAACAGAACAACTCACGGATGGTTCCGGATACAATACCAGCCGGCAGTGATAACCGGTTAATAACATTTCATCGGATTAGCCGTTAATAAACAGATAAAGCAGCAAGGAATTGAAAAGCAGAACAAATAGGCCTAGCCTGCTGGATTTAATTTTTAGTGACCGTAATAAAGATTACGGGGCATATGAAATTACCAAATCCTCCAAACGACGTATCCGCATCAGTTTTATACTTGCGGTAAGTGTGTTTGTGCTGCTAATCCTTATTATCGGTGGAGTTATACGGATCCCCTGGTTTTCAACCTCCTCTGACAACGCCCTGGTTTATAATACTGTAAATGTAAAATATGATGCCCGGCTGATAACTGAATTAAGCAAGCCATTTACAGTTGAACCCAAAAAACCGGACAAAAAGACTTTTACAGAACCAAAAATTGTTGACGAAGTACAGGAAACTGAAGATGCGGAAAAGCAAAAAACACATCCTGAGGAACAAAAGCCATCAGTACAGGACGAAGTAAAACGCAATGACAGCATTGAAAAGTCTGAGTTCAAAAAGAAAGAAGAATCGCCAGAACTTATAAAAGCCAGGACCGACACGGTTGTATTTGTCGAGAAACCGCCACAGTTCCCCGGAGGGCCCGAAGCATTAAAGCAATATATCAGAAAAAACCTGAAATACCCCGCTGATGCCATAAACCGAAAAGTACAAGGAACGGTAGTGCTTAGTTTTATTATTGAGAAAGATGGCAGCATCAAACGGGTAATCATAACTAAAAATGTAGACCCGATACTCGATTTTGAAGCCGTGCGCATTATAGCCTCCATGCCTCAATGGCAGCCGGCAAGCAGCAAAGGAAAAGCAATTGCATCCATGATTGTACTCCCCATAAATTTCGCAATGCGCCCCTGAGGCGAATGATGTAAAACAGATAGCGTGTTGAGACCGGATCAGCTAATATTTCCAACAAAAAAAATGCCCCGCTAACAGCGGGGCAATCTTTATTTCAGCGGAGAGGATGGGATTCGAACCCATGATACCCTTTTGGGGTATACACACTTTCCAGGCGTGCGCCATCGACCAACTCGGCCACCTCTCCAATAACATTCAATCGGGGATTTACATCCTTATTCCCGAATGTTTTGGGGCGCGAAGGTACAAAAAAAAGTTATAAGCCACAGGCAAATGCAGAATTATTATCATGGCAATATCCTGGCAATTGTACCCTGGCGTTCAACAGCCCGGCGCAAGGCAGCATTTTTATTAAACCTCAGGGAAATTATACATTAAAGTACCAGCTATTTCCCCCTGACAAGCAGAATGTTTTCCTTATAATGCTTCATCGAAATGAAGAGAAAATAAACCAGCGCCACCAGATTCAGGCCGCCATATATAAGATATGTTTCGGGCAGGCCTATGCTGTGGGCAAGGTAACCGGTTATTAGCATACCCAGGCCAATACCCAGGTCGAGGCCCGAAAAAAGCGTGGAGTTTGCGGCACCTCTCCGGTGAGCAGGAGCCAGGTTGTTGACCATTGCCTGGAAAGTAGGGAAAATAATACCGCTGCCGATGCCAAGCAGGAAGCCTGCTGCTAAAAATCCAGGCAGCGATAAGATCAATCCCAATATGAAATGGCCGGCTACAAGCAAGAGTATCCCGGCGATGGCCAGCGCTTTCGGGCCATGACGATCGAAAATTTTACCCATATAAATACGGGCCAGCGCAATACCTGAAGCAAATACAATGAAAAACAGGCCGGTATTCCCAACCCCGGTTTTAAGCGCATAAAGCGAAACAAATGAAACAAGCCCGCCATAACTTATGTTAATCAGCAACAAGTTGAACGTTACCGGCAGTGAAGTTGACTCGAACAGGTTACGAAACGAAAAAGGCGTTTTTCTGCCAGTTTTCAGAACAGGATATTTAATAAACAGGGCCAGTATAAATCCGCAAAGTGCCAAAACAGCTGCACATAAAAACATCAGCAAATAATTGTTATTCCTGGTAATCTGCAAGCCGATGAAAGGTCCGAGTGCCATAGGGAACGTCATAGCCAGTCCGTAAAGGCCAATGCCTTCGCCCCTGCGATCGGCAGGTACTATATCAACGATAAGCGTGCTGCCGGTGGTTGTCGAAACGCCCCAGATAGCACCATGAACAAAGCGCACAATGAGCATAATTACAAAAATGCCGGCAAAAGGATAAGCTAAAAACAAAACGGCAAACAACAACAATGACGGCAGGTAGAAAAACTTTCGCCCGTACCTGTCGATAAAAAATCCTGTAAACGGCCTGATCAGCAAGGCAGCTAAGGTGTATACTGACAAAATGATACCGGTCTGAGCTTCATCAATTTTCAATTCGCGGGTCAGGAAAACCGGGAGCGTAGGCAGCATGAAATAGAACGCCGTAAACATAAGCAGGCTGGTAAAAAACACCAGGGCAAAATCACCTTTAAAAAACGATGGATTGGATTTAGCCATACATGAAACGGGTTGCGAACTATAACAGCGTTATGCCTGAATTACGGTCTTTTTAAATTTACAGCAAAGATACCTATTCATATTTAAAGATTTGTATGATTGAAGAAACAAAACCAACGACAACCAAAACTCAATGCGCACTGGGTTTCAAATTACTTCGAAAAGCTGATTGGGAAACATATCCCGGGGACAGCAATTATTTCGGGCAATTATCATTTAAGGATTTGGCTATTCAGCGTTACAATAATAAAACCCTTATCCTGACGTTAATGAACATGCAACGGCTGGATAATTTGACAGTTTCGAAAATTGTTCTGAACCCGCACCAAACACCAATTTCACAATTATGAAAAAACACATCACCCTGTTTATCATCATCTTATTTTCCATTTCGCTGGCGAAAGCACAAAAGTACACCACCAAATCAGGTACAATCCATTTTTCGTCCGAAACTCCTATGGAAAAAATTGAAGCTGTTAACCGGCAGGTGAACTCTGCACTTGATGTTGCTACAGGCAATTTTGTTTTCAAGGTGCTGATACGTGGATTTGAGTTTGAAAAAGCCCTGATGCAGGAACATTTCAACGAAAACTACATGGAATCGGAAACCTATCCCAACTCTACTTTTGTTGGCAAAGTGATTAACATGAAGGATGTGAACCTGGCTAAAGATGGCAAATATAAAGTTGTGGTTGAAGGCGACCTGACCATGCATGGTATCACTAAAAAAATAAATACCAACGGAACTTTTGAGGTGAAAGCAGGCAAAATAACCGGAACAGCCACTTTTAATGTGGCACCCAAAGATTTCAATATCAAAATCCCGCAGGCTGTCATTAAAAATATCGCTGAAACCATACAGGTTGATGTCAAAATCAATCTTGAAAAGCTAACTACCTGATTAAATCCGGGCCTGCACCGGTCCAACATTTGTACAAAAACCCGTATAATAACTTGTTGTCATAAGATTTTCTCTGACTCAGCATCTTTCTCCTTTTTGTAAAACAACATTGGCTGAAGCTTACTTTATTTTAGGGCCCCTGCTTTTTATAGAGGCGATACAATTAAATTTGCAACTGCAATTATTTGCACGGTAAGCATTAGTTTTTGATGAATCATTAAATCATGGTGGCACTGCAATTGGTACAGGAGTTCAAAGATTTGGATATCAGTATTTTGAAAAGTATTTTCGAAAACAGAAATCCTGCTTTTGACATCATACTGAGGGCTATCACTAATACAGCTGCTGCCATTGCGTTTGGGATACCGGGAATTTTGTTGATACATGCATTCATCAAAAAAAATCAGGTTAATCAACTCAGGGCCATACAGTTGCTAATACCGGTTGCTCTTTCGGCCATTGTGGCCAATGTTTTAAAATATGCCATCGACCTGCCCAGGCCATATGAGCTTTATCCTTTTATTCATAAACTGAGTGTGGGAGGCAGTCCTTCGTTTCCTTCGGGGCATACTGCCGATGCTTTTGCTTTCGCAACTGGAATTTCGCTGATGTACCGCAAGTGGATTGTTGTAGTTTTAGTGCTGCTATGGGCCTCGTTAGTTGGATACACGCGCATGGCACTTGGAGTTCATTTCCCTTCCGATGTACTTGCCGGCGCCCTGGTAGGCGTGCTGTGTTCATATGCCGTATATCGTTTTATGCAAAGCAAGTACACAAAACCACCGCTGGGGTAGCGGATTGGGATGAAGAAGACAATCCGGCTCAGGTGGGCCGCGATAACATTTACAACAAACGCTGTACCCTTGCTCTATAAAATTCTGTTTCCTCCTGCCGCATGTATATTTGTATAATCCGGCAAAATATAGTTACATTTGCAGCACAATTTATCCAGGCCCCATAGTTCAATGGATAGAATTTCAGATTCCGGTTCTGACGATTTGGGTTCGAATCCCGATGGGGTCACATTTAAATATAAAAAGAGCTGTAATTCAATGAGTTACGACTCTTTTTTTTATAACTGTGGGAAATATATGGGAAACATGGTCATTTCTGGTTCTCTTCATTTGACGCAATTCAATTTCACTCCGCAGGGGTTTCTGCTTCAGGAAGGCTTTGTTAAGGGATTTGCGGGGGTTATTGAAAAGAATATTCATAATATGATTTTAAAACACTGCCAGGCATAACATGATACAACTTGCGTATAATGTTATTCAAAGTAAAGAAAAATATGAATATGGATGAAAGATAAATATTAAAGAAGAACATATTTTTTTTGATGAATTGCAGCAGAATTTTAAAATCATTGTTG
>CAYNVK010000023.1:0-14270 GCA_964400395.1 uncultured Lentimicrobiaceae bacterium
GGGTAGGATCGATGGTTGCATTGCGGATGGCGATTTGCTGTGCAACCGACTCGGCCAGTTGCCTGAAAGCAGCCGAAACCGGCGAAGATCCATCGAGCAAAGCAACCGGGCTTCCGCTGTCACCCGATTCGCAGATACTCTGTACCAACGGAATTTGCCCGAGCAATGGTGCCCCGATTTCTTCAGCAAAACGTTTTCCGCCTTCCTTACCAAAAATATAATACTTGTTTTCGGGCAGTTCGGCCGGTGTAAACCATGCCATATTTTCAACCAGGCCCAATACCGGAACTTTAATGCTGTCGGTAGTAAACATATTATAAGCTTTGCGGGCATCAGCAAGTGCCACTTCCTGGGGTGTTGTAACAATAGCTGCCCCGGTAACCGGTACCGTTTGCACCAGGGTTAGCTGTATGTCGCCTGTTCCGGGAGGCATGTCAATTACCAGGTAATCGAGTTCGCCCCAGTCGCCACCGGTCAGCATTTGGGTCAGATAGTTTGAAGCCATCGGGCCACGCCATACCAATGCTTTATTAGGATCAACAAAGAACCCGATGGAAAGCAGTTTAATCCCGTATTTTTCGATGGGCTCAAGAATGGTGCGGCCATTTTCCTCGCGGGCAGAAGGACGTGCATCTACAAGGTCGAACATCAGTGGCACCGAAGGCCCGTAAATATCGGCATCGAGCAATCCAACCTTAGCTCCAAGCTGCGAAAGCGCCACAGCCAGGTTGGCCGAAACGGTTGATTTGCCCACACCTCCTTTACCTGACACTACGGCAATAATATTTTTTACACCACGCAACATGGTATCATCCGGTCCACGGCGGGTGGTGGTACGCGACGAAAGCTCAACATGAACTTCAGCATACGGATCAACACGCCCCTGTATGGCCTTGATACAATCATTTTTCATTTTTTCCTTCATCGGGCAGGCCGGTGTGGTAAGCACAAGCTTGAAGCTAATCTTTTTTCCTTCTATTTCTATGTCTTCAATCATGCCCAATGTTACAACATCCCGATGTAAATCAGGATCATGAACAGTTTTTAACGCATTGATTATCTGATCTTTATTAATTTCCATTCGTCAGATTATTATTTTTATTTAGAACGTGTAAAGATAAATTAATTAATGATATAAGATGCTTTTTAATTTATTTTTATAAGTACCCGATTACCTGAATACACATTTCAATATTGACGAACGAAAAGGGCATAAAAAAACCCTCCCATGCATGTTTCAGCAGGGAGGGCCCGGTTAATTGTTTGGTGGTTAGTAAAACAATTAGATTGTGCGTTACCGTATAAACAGGAGTTCGCGATATTTAGGCAACGGCCATTTTTCGTTATCCACAATGAGCTCAAGCTTGTCGATATGGTAGCGGATTTCATCGAAAAAAGGAAATATTTCAGTGGCATAGGCAAGGGCTCTTTCCCTGGTTTCCTCAATGTTATTGGCCTTTTTGCGGGCTTCGATCATATCGTTAACTTTTACCTCTATCACTTCTATATGTTCGGATATTTCCTTTATCAGGTTTAACTTGCGTGATGATAGCGCTTTGAACTCCTCGTCGCTGTATAGATTCTTCATCCCCTGGGCACTGTTGATCAGCATGGCCTGGTATTCGTACACGGTTGGGAGAATATGATTCATAGCCAGGTCGCTCAGCACGCGTGCTTCAATCTGTACTTTTTTAATATACAACTCATTACGAACTTCGGTACGGGCTTCCATTTCAACATCGTTGTACACATTTGCCCTTTTGAAAAGTTCGCGTGTTTCGGGTGTAAGGTAGGCATCGTAAATCAAAGGAACAACGGCTTCGCAGTCGAGTCCGCGTTTGGCAGCTTCTTCCTTCCACTCCTCGCTGTACCCGTTACCATCGAATCTGATAGCTTTCGATTTTTTGATCAACCTGCGAAGTACCTGCAGAATTGCTTCATCTTTTTTAACACCTTTATCAATAATACTATCAACCTCAGTTTTAAAATCAACCAGTTGTACAGCAAGCGCGGTATTAAGCGGAATCATGGCTGAAGCGCAGTTTGCTGTTGAACCCACTGCGCGGAATTCGAAACGGTTTCCGGTAAATGCAAATGGCGAGGTTCGGTTACGGTCGGTATTGTCGAGTAGAATTTCGGGTATTTTACCGATATCGAGTTTGATAGCAGTTTTTTCCTCGGGCGACATTTTTTCATCCGTTACCCTCTGTTCAATTTCATTCAGCATTTTGGTGAGCTGCTGCCCAAGGAAAGCCGAAATAATTGCAGGAGGTGCTTCGTTTGCACCCAACCTGTGCTGGTTGCCCGACGAAGCAATTGAAGCTTTGAGCAGGGCGTTGTGTTTGTGTACAGCCACCAATGTGTTAACAAGGAATACCAGGAATTGGAGGTTGGTACGGGGAGTTTTACCGGGTGATAAGAGGTTTACCCCTGTATTGGTCGAAACCGACCAGTTGTTGTGCTTTCCTGAACCGTTGATGCCGGCAAATGGCTTTTCGTGAAGAACAACCTTAAAAAAGTGCCGACGGGCCACCTTACGCATAAGCATCATTATCAATAGATTATGATCGTTGGCAAGGTTTGTTTCTTCGTATATAGGAGCAAGCTCATACTGGTTTGGAGCTACCTCGTTATGCCTTGTTTTTAAAGGGATACCCAGTTTGTATGCTTCAAATTCAAGATCTTTCATAAATGCAAGTACACGGTTTGGTATCTGTCCGAAGTACTGGTCTTCCAACTGCTGGTTTTTAGCAGAGGCATGGCCCATGAGCGTACGTTCGGTAAGAACCAGGTCAGGACGTGCATTATACACAGCCTCATCAACCAGGAAATATTCCTGCTCCCAGCCCAGGTTGCTGTTCACCCGGGTTACATCCTTATCGAAATACTGGCAAACTTCGGTAGCCGCTTTATCGAGAAAATGTAATGCTTTTAACAAAGGTGTTTTGTAATCGAGAGCCTCACCTGTGTATGAAATAAATATTGTAGGGATAATAAGTGTATTTTCCATAACAAATGCGGGCGACGAAGGATCCCAGGCAGTATAGCCACGGGCTTCGAAAGTATTACGGATACCACCACTCGGGAAACTGGATGCATCAGGTTCCTGCTGAACCAGCAGAGCGCCGGAGAAAACTTCAATAGCTGAACCCCGACCGGTAGGTGTGGCAAAGGTATCGTGTTTTTCGGCGGTACTTTCGGTAAGCGGCTGAAACCAGTGGGTATAATGTGTTGCACCCAGGCTCATTGCCCAGCTTTTCATCCCCATGGCAATCTGGTCCGCTAACTTCATATCAATGCGTTTCCCGAGGTCAATCGCGTCAATTACGGCTCTATAGGCTTCCTTTGGTATGTATTTCTCCATTTTAGCCCTGTCGAAAACATTTATTCCAAAATAATCAGAAACCTTCTCGCCGGGAGGAGTTACTTCAACCGGTTTCCGATTGAGTGCATTTTCTAATGCTTTAAATCGCAATGTTGCCATATGATATCCGTTTTAAATATTTATGCAAAAATACTATTTTTTGAAATACAACACTATTTTTTTATACTTAATCGACATTTTTTATATTTTTTTTATTCAACACCCTGTTTTTTTAAAGCCATTAGTAACTTTTTATATCATTTTTTAAATACAACTATATTTTTCAATTCTCCGGAGCTTAGCCGGAAGGTCCGTTAAAAAATCCATTCTGTAATTACCATCCGCCGAACGAGGATCATTTCAATACTTCACCCTAAAATGCAGCAAACCATCCGGAAAATTGTTTTTCACGAATCTACTCCGGCAAATCTAAATGCGCTAAAGCATTAGTCCAAATCTGCTAAACAAAAATATTTTTATGTTTTAAAATTATTTTTTATTGTTTTTCAATAAATAATATTATTTTTGCAGCATCATTTTAAAAACACAAATCTTTATGGAAATCAAAATCACCACCACACAGATTCTAAAAATATTATATATCCTTTCGTGGATCATATTTATAGGAGTTTGTATTGAAGCCGGCGGCTATATATTCAACGCGTTCTATACGCTGATGCATAATCCGGCCGGAGCCAGCAAATTCTGGCAGGAAATTGATTTATCAGGTCTGTATAATTACGACCATGGGTATTTTGCTATTGTTGCATTGTACATGATCATAGTTGCGGTACTAAAAGCAATCATGTTTTACCTGATTGTTAAAGTATTGCACGACAAAAAACTAAACCTTACCCAGCCATTTAACCGGGAAGTCGGGAAGTTTATCTCCCATTTATCGTACCTGTCTTTTGGCATAGGATTGTTTTCCTGGTGGGGAGTGAAACAAACAATATGGCTTGGGAAGCAAGGCGTTTCAATGCCCGACATACAGCAATTACACCTGGGAGGGGCTGATGTATGGATTTTTATGGGTGTAATTTTGTTTGTGATTTCCCAGATTTTTAAGCGCGGGATCGAAATTCAGGAAGAAAACGATTTAACTGTTTAAGCCATGCCGATAATCGTAAATGTAGATGTAATGATGGCAAAACGGAAAATGTCGCTGAACGAGCTTTCCGAAAAAGTGGATATTACACTTTCAAACCTTTCCATCCTCAAAACAGGAAAAGCAAAAGCTATTCGTTTCAGCACCCTTGAAGCTATTTGCAAAGCGCTTGATTGCCAGCCGGGGGATATACTGGAATTTGCTCCCGACGTCAAAATACCGCCTACTTTATAATTTTTTGCTTTAAAAACAGCTTCGAAACACGCTGATAGAAAGCAGTCCGGATAAAATCTATAGTTGAGTTTTTAGAAAAACTGGTTGAGCAAAAATGGGGCATGATAAAACACGGCACAATTCAAGGCAGGTAAATTTTTGCTACAATTCAAGTTCCCGGGAGGGATCCCAGTAAATTTCATTAAAGTTTACTACCTGGTCGTTTACAACTGTTATACCCTCGCTTTCGAGCAGTTGCTTCATCAGATCCGGGGCGCCAAAATGGTGTTTCCCTGTGAGCAGGCCGTTACGGTTAACTACCCGGTGCGCCGGTATATGCTGCAACATGTGATGCGAAGCATTCATGGCCCAGCCAACCATGCGCGAGGAGCTGCCTGTGCCCAGGTAGCGCGCAATGGCGCCGTAAGAAGTTACTCTGCCGTGCGGTATCAGCGCAACAACAGCGTACACTTTTTCGAAAAAAGAGATTTCTTCCACCACCTTTCAGAATTGGAGAAGTAAAAGTAAAGCTATTTCGCCCAGGGAGGAATTCACAGGTGAAAAATTATGCTTCGTTAAGCCTGAACCTGAGGTATTTTATGGTAAGTCCCTGCTCGAGCCAAATCTTTTCGTAATGCGTCTGCACATCAATCACGTCCTTTACCTCAGGGTCATCGGGAGTTGCATACAAATCGGGATTGTTGTACAGCAGCGTGTGGCCATATTCCCTGATCACCTCCAGCGTATATTCATAAAACATATCATTATCCGTTTTGAGGTGGATAATACCTCCGGGTTTCAGAACCTGCCGGTATCTTTCAATAAACTGGGGGGATGTAAAACGCTTGCTGTGACGGGGACTGTTAGGCTGTGGTTCAGGGAAAGTAATCCAAATTTCGTCAATTTCGGCTGGTCCGAAAACTTTGGCAATATTTTCGGCACGTATGCGTACGAAGGCAACATTGGCACGGCTATCCTCATTGCTGATTTTTGCTCCGCGCCACATGCGGGCACCTTTTTTATCAATACCTATAAAATTCCGCTGCGGGTATTTTGAGGATAAGTCGACAGTATATTCGCCTTTACCGCAGCCCATTTCGATAATAACCGGGTTGCTGTTTTTGAAAAAGCGGCTATTCCAGTTGCCACGCAAAGAAAATCCGGCGGAAAGCTCTTCCCAGCCGGGTTGAAAAAAGTGATTAAATGTTTCATTTTCAGCAAAGCGCTGAAGTTTTCTTTTAGCCAAAACTTTATGATTTGAGAAGAGATGCCGGATGCGTAATAATTTCAGAGCCTATCCCCTTTTCTTTTTCAATATCCAGGAAGAAGCAAAACCAGATTTTTTAACTTCATCAAGTTGCTGCTGGGCTTCATCGTACGAATTAAATCCTTTCATGCTCACAATATACAGCCCGCCGGGAGTGGTATCAATAATTGCAGCCGGGTAGCCCTGTTCCCGAAGTTCCCCGATTAATTTCAAGGCATTTTTCTGATCCCTGAAAGCGCCGCCAATCACAAAGAAATGCTGGTCAGCAGGAATTTCAGCAGGATTAACTGCTTCAGATTTTGTGCTTATTTTAATTTTATCAAGCTCAGCATTCGATACGGCACCTGGTTCAAAAGAAATATTCTCAGCAGCCAACATACTTGCCGGGGACTGGATTACCTGCTTTGGCTGCTCATTTGACCTTGCCGGCGCTGGAGTAACTTTTACGTTTACAGTTTTGCCCGGCGTTGAACGAACCCAGGAGAATATACCGGTATAGTTGTGTACATAGTTATCAATCATATTGCCGTTCACCGAACCCCAGAGAACAAAAGCAATAAAGGGTGCCAGAACTGCTGCCCATTTGAGCGTTTCGGGTACCAGACGGCGAAGTTTTGAGTTCCGATCCCGGTATTTCGATGATTGTATTTCGGGAACAACAACAGTCTGTTGTCCGGCAGTTTTGCCAATAAATACAGGCAATCCGAATGCATCGAGGTTGAAATTAATCTCCTGTGAGGGTTTAAATTCCAGCCGGCCGGAGGCATTCATAAAAAGCTCACCAATTCCCTGCAATGTTACTTTTTCGCCTTTATGAATGGCGTCGAGACAAATTTCGACCCATTTCTTAATTTCGTAAAGCGCTTCGCGATAAGAGGTATTTTGAACTGATGCAATGTGATTGGCTAATAAACCGTCGTTGGCAGCAAGTCCTGAGTTGAAAGCGAGTGTGCCCGAAGGAGGGAAAAATTCATGCGATGTATGAATGATCCTGGCAGGGATATTAGCTTTTATAAAGCCTCCAAGCCCGGGAACGATCACACATTCGTGATGGTACAGTAAATCAGCAATATGCCTTGTTATCATTGAAATTTGTAGCTTTTTAATCCGCTAAGATAAAACAATCGGACTAAAAATATCAAGCATTGTTAGTAAGTTTCAGTAAATCTTCGGGCACATCTATGCCAATGGTCTCAATATCAGTAATGGCAGTATGAATGCTAAACCCGTGGTAAAGCCAGCGCAGTTGTTCCAGCGATTCAGCTTCTTCGGGCGGTGATGCCGTAAGGTTCAGTATTTCTTTGAGAACAGCCGACCGGTATGCATATAATCCGATATGCCTGTAATAATCCTGATGATCGCACCAGGCATCCTGCGGCATCCCGCGAAAATAAGGGATAGGTGAACGGCTGAAATACAATGCTTTGCCCTGGATGTCGGTAACCACTTTTACCACATTCGGATTAAAAAGATCATCGGTATTTTCAATTTTCCGGATAAGGGTCCCGATTACAACCTCAGGATTATTGAATAATGAAACGGCAAGATCTATCTGCGAAGGATCGATAAAAGGCTCATCTCCCTGAATGTTAACAATAACATCATACGGGCATTTCCCCATAAACGATAGATTTTCAACCACTTCGCCAATGCGCGAAGTACCCGAAACATGCGATTCGGAGGTCATCATTACCTCACCTCCACAGTCCTTCACATGGTTAAATATTCGTTCATCATCCGTTGAAACTATCACCCTGT
This sequence comes from uncultured Lentimicrobiaceae bacterium, assembly GCA_964400395.1. Lineage (GTDB taxonomy): Bacteria > Bacteroidota > Bacteroidia > Bacteroidales > UBA4417 > UBA4417. Next base: position 7,711 of record CAYNVK010000023.1, read on the forward strand.
CGAGTACGGAGGTTTTGAGCGTTTGTTCGTACACCCGCATGATCATGCTTTTACCATCGATCATCACCAACGGTTTGCCCGGGAAACGGCTCGAAGCATAACGGGCCGGTATAACGCCTAAAGTACTTAACGACATTTGAATCCTTTTACGAAGCTGGAATTAGTAAGCCCTGGCAAAAATAACCCTTTGCCTGGATGGTTTCCCGGTACGAATACATTTGCCTTCCTCTAATTTGCCATCAATTGGGATAAGCCTTATTGTTGCTTTAGTTTCCTCTTTGATCAGCTGCTCGGTTTCGGATGTTCCATCCCAGTGCGCTGAAATAAATCCACCCTTGCCATCAAGCTGAGCAACAAATTCATCCCAGGTATCGACCTTATATGTGTTTTCCTCACGGAAATCGTAGGCCTTCTGATATAGGTTCTCCTGAATATTTTCGAGCAGGTTACTGATTTTGAGCTCAATATCTGTTAGCTGGAACACTGATTTTTCGAGTGTATCGCGGCGGGCAACCTCCACGGTACCGTTTTCGAGGTCGCGCGGACCAATGGCCAGGCGAACCGGAACTCCTTTAAATTCGTATTCGTTGAATTTCCAGCCGGGTTTCTGCGTTGAACGGTCGTCGTATTTTACACTGATGCCCAGCGCTTTTAGTTTCTTAACAATTTCGTTTACTTTTTCCGAAATCTGTGCCAGCTGCTCATCGGTTTTATAAATCGGGATGATAACCACTTGAATTGGAGCCAGTTTTGGAGGAAGCACCAGTCCGTGATCATCGGAATGCGTCATGATTAATGCCCCCATCAGTCGGGTGGAAACGCCCCATGATGTTGCCCAAACATACTCCAGTTTATTTTCTTTACTCAGGAACTGTACATCAAAGGCTTTGGCAAAATTCTGGCCCAGGAAATGCGATGTTCCTGCCTGCAGGGCTTTGCCATCCTGCATGAGGCCTTCAATACAGTAAGTTTCGATAGCGCCGCCAAATCTTTCGTTGGCTGATTTAACGCCTTTAAGTACCGGCATAGCCATCCATTTTTCGGCAAACTCGGCATATACATTGATCATTTTTTCGGTTTCCTCAATTGCTTCAGCCTCGGTAGCGTGGGCTGTATGGCCTTCCTGCCACAAAAATTCAGCTGTACGCAGAAACAAACGAGTACGCATCTCCCAGCGAACTACGTTGGCCCATTGATTAACAAGTATGGGCAAATCGCGGTACGACTGTATCCAGGTACGGTAAGTATCCCAGATGATGGTTTCGGAAGTGGGGCGGACAATGAGTTCTTCCTCCAGTTTTGCATCCGGATCAACAATTACACCTTTTCCATCGGGCGAATTTTTTAGCCGGTAATGCGTAACAACGGCACACTCTTTGGCGAATCCTTCAACATGCGAAGCTTCTTTGCTGAAAAATGATTTCGGAATAAAAAGAGGGAAATATGCGTTCTGATGCCCGGTTTCTTTAAACATATCATCAAGAACTCTCTGAATTTTCTCCCAGATCGCATAACCATATGGTTTTATAACCATACAACCCCTTACTGCTGAGTTATCAGCCAGTTCAGCTTTTATTACGAGTTCATTATACCATTGTGAGTAATTCTCTTCGCGTGATGTAAAATCTTTTGCCATTTTTTAATTTGTGGTATGATAATTGTGCTTTTTCAGGTACTAACAGGCAACAAAATTACAAAAAAAATTGCTCTGAATACATACCAATCTGCTTTGCAAAAAGCATAACATAAGGAGGTCATCATGAAACACATTTTATTTTTAACGGCGGTAATGTTGATGGTGTCGGCTTGCACCACATCGTACCAGGCAACCGGATACGATGACGTATATTATACGCCCAACAGCCAGCCAGCAGTTGTAAAACATACTGTTACGGTTAAAACAACAGAGCAAAATGTGGCTGCATTACCCGATACCGGGTATTATGATAACCAGCAATATGCATCCGGAAGCAATGCGTATCCTGATACCAATTATGCAGCTTCGCAATATTACGACGAATCGTACGAAGCGCGCATAAACAGGTTTGAGGAACCTTATGTTTCCACTTCATACTACAGCGATATTTACACCGCTCCCTATTATTACTACGATCCAAGCCCATGGCATTGGGGGATATCCCTGAGTTTTGGTTTTGGCTACCCGTATTCTGGTTATGGATACGGCTATCCGTATTACGGCTATCCTTATTACGACTACTATTATCCTTACTATGGATATGGCTGGGGATACGGTTATCCCTATTATGGATACAACAATTACTGGTATGGATATAACGATGGGTATTATCATGGGTATTACGATGGGTCGAATGGATATTATCCATACGGGTATGCATCGGAATATGGCCACAGAGGTTCGGTAGGCAGTTCAGGCTATTCGACTCGCGGAACCCAAACCAACAGCAGCAGGCAGGGCGATCCGGGATCGGTTTCAGGAAGAACAGGATCAACAACAAGTACAAATACACCGAGAGGAACCGCCGCCATTACTACAGGCGAAAAAAATGCTACAGCCAATGCAGTTCGCGGAAGCGAAACTTCATCAGCTACCCGGCAGGGAGCAGCAGTAGCAGCCGGCACCCAGGACAGCAGAGCCGCTGCAGCAGCCAGTAGTTCTTCAAATCAGGGCGTCAGGGGGCAAAGCACTAACGGCAGCAGCGATACCCGGTACAGCACTCCTGCAGCTAACAGCCAGCGGGCAGTTACCGGCAGTGCACAGCCACAGCGCAGGTACCAGTACACTTCGCCATCGCGCAGCAGCCAGAATGCCAGCGGACAGAACAATGCAAATCCGGCCCGTAACACCCAAACTTACACCACCCCGGAATACAGCCGCCCACGTTCAGGCCAGGAATATACATCGCCCAAATACCGCAATACGCAACCTTCGGGTAACGAGGCTAACCCTAATGCAAGGGTAACCCAGCCGACTTACAACAACCCGCAGCAAGGAAATGAGAACCGCCCGAATTCACAACCTACTTATCAAAGGCCAACCCAGTCGAGGTCGAACGAAAGCTACTCAGCTCCCCGCTACAACTCATCCTCCCAACCTTCGAGGTCAAATACCTACTCGTCGCCACAGCCTTCGCGCTCCAACAGCTATTCGCCGCCTGCACGCAGCAGCAGCGCACCAGCCCGATCGAGCGACAGCTACACACCTTCCAAAAGTTCATCCTCAGGTTCGGGTGGCAGCTATACTCCATCAAGGAGTTCATCCTCGGGATCCAGCGGAAGCTATTCGCCGTCCAGGAGTTCTTCACCAAGTTCAGGAGGAAGCCCTTCGGGTGGAAGCCGTAGTTCTTCATCAGGTTCTGGCAGCGGCGGCCGCAGATAAACTGATATAAATTTTCATAAAAGTCCCTTGTTTTACGACCTGCAAACCAGAATGATTCAATCCTTTTGAATCGTGGATTGCAGGTTATTTTTTACCAAAATTCAACAGCTATGAAAAAGATACCTGCATTTATAAGTACTATTGTGACAGCAATGTTGATTTCCGGCACATTATACGCACAAAATCAGAACGATGCGCTGCGATATTCACTCATCAATTATGGAGGATCGGCAAGATTTTTAGGCTTGTCGGGGGCATACGGAGCTGTTGGCGCCGATTTCACCTCGCTGAGCCAGAATCCGGCCGGGCTTGGGCTTTACCGGAAATCGGAGTTTGCAATCACCCCGATGCTCTCATCGAACAACACTACCACAGAGTTTTTAAGAGAATCAAACGAAGACTCCAGAACTACCATGTACCTGGGTAATGTTGGCTATGTTTACTCACAGAACATGAACGGACGCGCCGGCGCCCTGGTACAGCTGAATTTCGGCTTCGGGATCAACATGCTGAATTCATTCAGCAACCGCATGGTAATTACGGGTTTTAACAACTATAATTCATTGATGACCAGCTATGTGAACGAGGTAAATACATCGGGTGAGCCACTGAGCAACTGGGATAATTATGGTGCCGGCCTGGCCTACGATGTAGACCTGATTTTCTGGGATTCAATTTCGCCAACAAACCAGCGATGGGCTGCCGATATGGAAAACGGGGGCGTGTACCAGACGAAGACCGTAGAAACTTATGGTAGTTCGAACGAAACCGTGCTCAGTGCAGCTGCCAACATTTCGAATAAATTCTTCCTTGGAGTAACTTTTGCATTCCCATACATCAGGTACCACGAAGATAGCAGGTTAACTGAAAACGATCAAAAAAGCCTTAATTCCTATTTCGACTCATTCGACAGGTATGAATATGTGGATACCAGGGGTGCAGGATTCAACTTTAAAGCCGGTTTTATATTTATGCCGGTTGACTTTATCCGGATCGGCGGATCGATACATACGCCAACCAATTATTACAACATGAGTGATAACTATGGCGCAAGCATGAATTCGTATTTCGACAACGGAAATCACCTGTCGAAAACGCCGGCCAATGGTTATTTTAATTATGAACTTAAAACCCCGCTCAGGGCTACCGGCAGCCTGGCATTTATCATCGGGAAATACGGGCTTATAAGCGCCGATTACGAATACATTGATTATTCGGAAGCAAAACTTGGCTCGCATGATTATAGCTTTTCAAGCGAAAACAACTCCATACGCTCCGATTTTAAGACTGCCAACAATTTCAGGATCGGCGCCGAAGTTAAAGCAGGCATAGCCGCATTCAGAGGTGGATACAGCTTTTATGGAACACCTTATGTGGGCTCCGACTCCGAAGGCGACCGCAATGGCTACTCTTTCGGGGTAGGAATCAGGGATAAAGGCTATTTTGTCGATTTTTCGTATAATCACATGAAATCGAATGCATATTACTACATGTACGGTGAAGCTCCTGAATCGTACAATACAATTAAAACCAATGCTTACAGTTTAACATTGGGTTTCCGTTTTTAGGTTAGGTTGAATAATTCGTTTACTCTTGATGCTCATTTGGCGCAAAGGATCCTGCGAAAGCGGGATTCTTTTTTTATTTGCTGATATAAATTTGCATCGAACCCAAGCGGGCCCTTTTAAATTGTGAACCAATCACATCATGTAAATGCATAAATAAAATACGCGTAATGATCGTCCCCGCAACATAACCTACAAATTGAATCCAGCTAAAGAGCGCGAAACCTTATGCGACAATATTTGTTTTAATATTACGATTTAATAAACCCATATTACCATACAAAATGCAACTCAATATTCCTGAAACAACTCAAAAACGTATCCTGATTGCCGGCGGAGGCTTTGCCGGCCTGAAACTGGCCAGCAAACTTACTAACAGCAACTTCCAGGTTGTACTTATCGATAAAAATAACTTCCACCAGTTTCAACCCTTGTTTTACCAGGTGGCAACCGCCGGACTTGAGCCGAGCGCCATTTCATTTCCTTTGCGAAAAATATTCCAGCGTTCGGAAAATGTAATTATCAGGGTAGCCGAAATAACATCGGTGCACCCCGAAAAAAAAGAAGTAATTACCACGCTTGGCGCTGTGAGTTACGATATTTTAGTGCTTGCCATGGGAGTTGATACCAATTTTTTTGGCATGAAACAGGTAGCACAGCATGCCATTCCCATGAAATCAGTTGCCGAAGCGCTGAGTTTACGAAACCGCATATTGCAGAATTTCGAGGATGCCCTTATTGAAACTGACGCCGAAAAACAAAAAGCCTTGCTTACCATTGTGGTTGTTGGCGGCGGACCAACCGGTGTTGAAGTATCGGGAACGCTGGCCGAAATGAAAAAGTTTATTTTACCCAAGGACTACCCCGAACTTGATTTCAGCAAAATGAATATTTACCTGGTTGAAGCCGGCAGCCGGTTGCTGAGCGGCATGACCGAGAAATCATCGGCACAGGCTGCAAAATACCTCGAACACCTGGGCGTACATGTTTTATGCAATGCCCAGGTTGGCGACTACGATGGCGAAAGGGTAATTATCGGCAACGATATGAAGATTGCAGCCAACACCCTGGTTTGGGCTGCCGGTGTAACCGGAACAAAAACGGAAGGATTGAATCCCGAAATTTACGTACGCGGCAACCGTATTAAGGTGAATTCATTTAACCAGGTTGAAGGTTTCGCAGATATTTATGCCTTGGGTGATTATGCATACATGACCGAAGAAAAATATCCGAACGGGCATCCGCAGGTTGCTACGCCGGCTATACAGCAGGCAAAATTATTGGCAAATAACCTGAAGAGGCAACAACAAGGCAAACCTATGAAACCATATACTTATTTTAACCGCGGTTCCATGGCAACAGTTGGCCGAAACCTGGCCGTTGTAGAGCTTCCGTTTATAAAATTTTATGGTTTTTTTGCCTGGTTAACCTGGATGTTTGTCCACCTGATGGCCATTGTAGGCGTTAAAAACCGGGTGCTTGTTTTTATCAACTGGTTCTGGAATTATGTTACCTACGACCAGTCGCTCAGGCTGATTATTAAGCCGTTTGTGAAAAAGGAAGAGTAGGAAAGATTGCGGATTGGGGTTGTGGGATGTTGGATGTGGGATGTTGGATGTGGGATTGCGGATTGCGGA